>NZ_LIAC01000003.1:0-243613 GCF_002210235.1 Flavobacterium sp. NLM | reverse complement strand
TAAAAACAAAAACTTTGCAAACTTTGCGCAAATCCTTAGCGTTATTTTTTTAACGCAAAGACCGCAAAGATTTTTTTATTAAGGAATGTTTAAAAACATAAGTTCGCAAAGCTGTTGTCAAGACAAAGCTTTGCGAACTTTGCATACTAGTATAAAAACAAAAAACTTTGTAAACTTTGCGCAAATCCTTAGCGTTCTTTGCGTTAAACCTCCAATCCAATTTTCAACAAAAAACTTTGTGAACTTTGCGCAAATCCTTAGCGTTCTTTGCGTTAAAACCCTACAATTCAACTTTCAACAAAACCTAAAACTTAACATTCTCATTAAATTTCGTAAAACTATTCTGCAAAATATTGATTATATTTGAGTTACCACTATTAACAGAAAATCAAACAAATAACAATTAATACTAATTTTTAAATAACAAGAACATGAAATTTACAAGAAAAGCAAATGCTAACTGGCAAGGAACCGGCATGGAAGGAAAAGGAACTATAAGTACACAAAGTACAACGTTAGATAACGCACAATTGTCTTTTAAAACAAGATTTGCAGACGGAGTTGGAACAAACCCTGAAGAATTAGTCGCAGCGGCGCATTCTGGCTGTTTTACAATGCAGTTAAGCTTTTTACTTAACGAAGGCGGTTTCACTGCAGATGATTTATCTACAGAAGCGACAGTAACTTTTGAAGACGGAACGATAACTTTAATTCATTTAGATTTAAAAGGAAAAGTGCCATCAATATCTGCAGAAGAGTTTGAAAAAACGGCTGCGAAAGCAAAAGAAATCTGCCCTATTTCAAAACTTTTAAATACAACTATAACTTTATCAGCAACACTGGTGAGTTAAGTTATTTTCTAGGCATAAAAAAACCATCCCGTTTTACAGGATGGTTTTTTTTATATAATGAAATGCTAATATTAGTTCATTGTTGCTTTTAAAGCTTTTGCTTCAGCAGTCATTTCTAATGCTTTATAAACTCCTAATAATGTTTTAGCAACATCTTCGTTTTTAGGATCTAATTCATTTGCTTTTTTAAGGTAAGGAATAACACCTTTAAAAACACCTTCTCTTTGCGCTTTTAAAACGTCATAACGTTTCATATCTTTTGCAGAAGTACCCAATTTATTCATTTCGTCAATGATTGGTTTTTCAGCTTCTAATTTTAATGCCGCAAGGTTAAGGTATGCATTAGTATAGTTTGGATTGATTTCGATAGCTTTTAAATAATATTTCTCAGCGTCAGCTTCATTCTTAGAATTTGCACTTAATACTCCTAAGTTAAATACTAAATCAGCATTGTTTGGATCTTTTTGCAAAGCTTCTCCAACTAATTTTTTATACTGATCGTAATCTTTTGTTTCAAGGTATAAGTTAGCTTCTGTAAGAATCAAAGAGCTGTCATCCGGATTTGTTTTTCTGGCGTCCGCAATTGCTTTTTTAGCATCTTCGATTTTTCCTTTTTGAACTAAAATCAATGCTAAGTTTTTGTAGATTTCTCCTCTTTTTGAAGGAATTGCTTCTGTTTTAGGTTTTTCGTGAGTTCCTAATTTTACAGCTAAATCTCTTTCTTTAGCATTAGCAAAGTTATCTTCGTTGTTATTCGCTTTGTTTGTAGCTAAATATAAAGTTCCTTTACCAGAATAGTTTAATTTTTTCAACTCTTCATACATTGGAAGTGCTGTATCAAAATCCTGTGCGTTTACTGCTGTAGATGCTGCATAGTAAAGATTGATAGTATCTTTTTTATCTAACTGGTAAGCATCATATAATTTTTTAGCACCGTCAGAATGTTTGTTTGCCTGAGTATCTGCAATAGCTGAGTTAATCAACAAACCTTTGATATTTGTAATCGAAGCTGCTGCCTGAGTTGAATATTTCTGTTTTCCAGAAGCATTTTCAACATCAATTAATTTTTTGTAGCTGTCAGCCGCTGCAGTTAAGTTTTTACTTTCTTCAACTTTTTTAGTTGCAAGGTCTAAATAAGCATTTCCTTGTACAAAATAATATTGAGCCTGCTCCGTATCCTTTGCATTTACTATAGAGTTTTCAGCATCTTTTAGCTGCGCAAGTGCTCCTTGTGCATCACCGCTTTTCAATGCTTTTTCAGCATTTTTAATCTGATCTTTTTGAGCAAATGTAGCTACAGAAATCAGTAATGCTGACGCTAGTATAACATATTTACTTTTCATAATGTTCAATTTGTATATTTAATTTAATTTTCTTGTGGTTTTATTTTTATTCTTCCGATTCTTCTTCTTCAGAGTCATCGTCGTCTTCCACTACATCATCAGCGTCATCGTCATCATCATCAGCAGTTCCATCATCTTCAAGAACTTCATCCAGATCCGGCTTAACTCTTTCAATTGCAGATTTGACAACATTACCATCTTCATCTACAATAACTTCTTCTACATCATCTTTCATAACTTTTGTAACAGCAGCGATAGAATCTTTTCCTTTTAGGTTAATCAATCTAACACCTTGAGTAGCGCGTCCCATAACACGTAAATCCTCAATTGCCATTCTAATTGTTAATCCGGATTTGTTGATGATCATTAAATCATCAGAATCTGTAACGGCATTAATCGAAATTAATTTTCCTGTTTTCTCCGTGATATTTAGCGTTTTCACCCCTTTACCTCCACGGTTTGTAATTCTGTACACATCTTCTCCATCGTCATCAACTAATTTAGTACGTTTTCCGTATCCGTTTTCAGTTACAACTAATATTTGAGAATCAGCAACATCATTTTTAGCTACAGTAACCATACCAATTACTTCATCAGTATCATCTTTTAAAGAAATTCCACGAACTCCGGAAGCTGTTCTTCCCATCGGACGTGTTTTGGTTTCTTCAAAACGAACCAATTTACCAGACTTAACTGCCAGGATAATTTGGCTTTCACCGTCAGTTAATTTAGCTTCAAGTAATTCATCACCCTCCTTAATTGTAATAGCGGCAACTCCATTTACACGAGGTTTAGAATATTTCTCTAAAGAAGTTTTCTTAACCTGTCCTTGTTTCGTAACCATTACAAGGTTATGCGTATTGATATAATCTTTGTCTTTTAAGTCTTGTGTACAAATGAAAGCTTTTACTTTATCGTCGCTTTCAATATTCACTAAGTTTTGAATTGCTCTACCTTTTGCTGTTTTACTTCCTTCCGGAATTTCGTAAACACGCATCCAGAAACATTTTCCTTTTTGGGTAAAGAACATCATATATTGGTGGTTGGTCGCAACGAACATATGTTCAAGGAAATCCTGATCTCTTGTTCCCGCGCTTTTTTGACCAACCCCGCCTCTATTTTGAGTTTTGTATTCTGTTAAGTTGGTACGTTTGATATAGCCCGCATGCGAAATTGTAATAACTACATTTTCATCAGCAATCAAATCTTCGATACTTACATCTCCACCAGAATATTCAATTGTAGAACGACGTTCGTCACCGTATTTCTCACGAATTTCTTCAAGCTCTTCCTTAATTAGGTTCGTTCTTAAATTAACGTCTGCTAATAAAGCTTTTAAGTGCTCGATTAATTTCATTAATTCTTCAAACTCAGCTCTTAACTTATCTTGCTCCAGACCTGTTAACTGACGCAAACGCATCTCAACAATAGCACGGGCCTGAATATCTGACAAACTGAATCTTTCGATTAATTTTTCACGTGCCTCTTCTGTATTTTTAGAACCTCTGATGATCGCAATTACTTCGTCAATATTATCAGAAGCAATAATTAATCCTTCTAAGATATGTGCTCTTTCTTCGGCCTTACGTAATTCAAATTGCGTTCTGCGAACTACAACATCATGACGGTGCTCAATAAAGTAGTGAATCATATCTTTTAGATTCAACATTTGAGGACGTCCTTTTACAAGTGCAATATTGTTTACACTAAAAGAAGATTGTAATGAAGTGAATTTATATAAGGTATTTAATACTACGTTTGGTGTAGCATCACGTTTCAAGATATAAACGATACGCATACCGTTTCTATCAGACTCGTCACGAATATTGGCAATACCTTCAATTTTTTTGTCATTAACTAAATCAGCCGTACGTTTGATCATTTCGGCTTTGTTAACCTGATATGGAATTTCGGTAACAATAATACATTCTCTTCCATCAACTTCTTCAAAACCAACTTTGGCACGCATAACAATACGTCCTCTACCAGTTTTAAAAGCTTCGCGAACGCCTTCATAACCATATATTACACCACCGGTTGGAAAATCCGGAGCTTTAATATGTGTCATTAATTCGTCAACTTCGATATCATTATTATCAAGGTACGCTAATGTACCGTTGATAACTTCTGTTAAATTGTGCGGCGGCATATTAGTCGCCATACCTACTGCAATACCTGTTGCTCCATTTACTAATAAGGTAGGAACTCTTGTAGGCATTACTTTTGGCTCATATAAAGTATCGTCAAAGTTTAATTGAAAGTCAACTGTTTCTTTTTCGATGTCTGCCATAATATCTTCAGATATTTTACGCATTCTCGCCTCAGTATAACGCATTGCTGCCGGACTGTCACCATCAACAGAACCAAAGTTACCCTGACCGTCAACTAATAAATATCGCATACTCCATTCCTGAGCCATACGAACCATTGCATCATAAACAGAGGTATCACCGTGTGGGTGATACTTACCTAAAACCTCCCCTACAATTCTCGCAGATTTTTTGTGGGCAGATCTTGAAGTTACACCTAAATCATACATTCCGTAAAGAACTCTTCGATGCACTGGTTTCAAGCCATCTCTAACATCAGGAAGTGCTCTCGATACAATTACTGACATCGAATAATCGATGTAAGCTGATTTCATTTCATCTTCAATGTTAATAGGAATTAACTTTTCTCCTTCAGACATAAGTTGTTATGTTTTAATAATTACATTAGTTTCAAAGCGTGCCAAGATACGTTTTTTTAAATTTTTTTCAGCTATTTCCTTACACTTATTTAAATGATTTATTAACAACTTTATTTTAGGTTTTAGTTAATAAATTAAGCGTTTTTTAACGCTTTTATTGTTATTTTTTTTGTCAATTAGCTGACAATAGTTCTCGATGGGTATGGTTTTTGTTTTTCAAACTGTAATTCATTAAATTTACAATACCAATTATATATTATGGATGATAATTTTTCACCAAGAGTAAAAGATGTTATTACATACAGTAAGGAAGAAGCCCTTCGTTTAGGACACGACTTTATTGGTACTGAGCATCTAATGCTGGGCATTTTAAGAGATGGTAACGGAAAAGCTATTCATATACTTAATAACCTAGCAGTCGATCTAGACCATTTACGCAGGAAGGTAGAAATACTGAGTCCAGCCAACCAGAGCGTTGAGATAAATGCCGAAAAGAAAAACCTTCATCTGACCCGACAGGCCGAAAGGGCATTGAAGACCACTTTTCTTGAAGCTAAAGTATTTCAAAGTTCGTCGATTAGCACAGCTCACTTGCTTTTATGCATCTTACGAAACGAAAACGATCCAACAACCAAGCTGTTGAATAAGCTAAAAATAGATTATGACATAGCTAAAGAACAATATTTAAACATGACGCCAAACGAAGAAGAATTCTTAGAAAACTTGCCAAGAAACGAATCGTACAATGACGATTCAGGACAAGATGACAGTCTAAAGGAAAGTAGTTTTAATAATCCAGCCAATAAGTCAAACAAAAAATCTAAAACACCTGTTTTAGATAATTTTGGGAGAGATTTAACAGAAATGGCTGAAGAAGGAAAACTTGATCCTGTTGTAGGACGCGAAAAAGAAATTGAACGTGTTTCACAAATTTTAAGCCGAAGAAAAAAGAACAATCCGCTTCTTATTGGAGAGCCCGGAGTTGGTAAATCTGCTATTGCAGAAGGACTTGCTTTGCGTATTATCCAGAAGAAAGTATCCCGTATTCTTTTTCACAAACGTGTTGTAACATTGGATTTGGCAAGTTTAGTTGCCGGAACAAAATACAGAGGCCAGTTTGAAGAAAGAATGAAAGCCGTAATGAACGAGCTGGAGAAAAACGATGACATTATTCTTTTTATTGATGAAATCCACACTATTGTAGGAGCTGGAGGAGCAACAGGTTCACTTGATGCCTCAAACATGTTCAAACCTGCATTAGCAAGAGGAGAAATACAATGTATTGGTGCTACAACTCTTGATGAGTACAGACAATATATTGAAAAAGATGGTGCTTTAGAAAGACGTTTCCAAAAAGTAATTGTTGAACCAACTTCTGTTGAAGAAACAATTGCGATTTTGAACAACGTAAAAGACAAATACGAAGACCACCACAACGTTACTTATACACAGGAAGCAATTGAGGCTTGTGTGAAATTAACAAACAGATATATGTCTGAGCGTTTTTTACCGGACAAAGCTATTGATGCTATGGACGAAGCCGGATCTCGTGTTCACATTACTAATATTGATGTTCCAAAACAAATCTTGGATTTAGAACGTCAGTTAGAAGAAGTTCGCGAAATGAAAAACATGGTAGTTAAAAAACAAAAATATGAAGAAGCTGCCAAACTTCGCGATGATGAAAAACGTATCGAAAAAGATCTGGCTGTTGCACAAGAACAATGGGAAGAAGATTCTAAAAACAACAGAATTGAAGTTACAGAAGATAATGTAGCCGATGTTGTTTCTATGATGACAGGAATTCCTGTTAACAGAATTGCACAAACAGAAAGCAACAAATTAGCACAATTACCTCAATTAATTCAAAATAAAGTAATTGGTCAAAATGAAGCTGTTCTTAAAATTGCACGTTCTATTCAACGTAACAGAGCCGGACTTAAAGATCCTAATAAACCAATTGGTTCATTCATTTTCTTAGGTCAGACCGGAGTTGGTAAAACACAATTAGCTAAAGTTTTAGCAAAAGAATTATTCGATTCTGAAGATGCGTTAGTTCGTATCGACATGAGCGAATACATGGAAAAATTTGCTATTTCTCGTTTAGTTGGTGCGCCTCCGGGATACGTAGGTTACGAAGAAGGTGGTCAATTGACTGAAAAAGTTCGTAGAAAACCATATTGCGTTGTACTTTTAGACGAGATCGAAAAAGCACATCCAGATGTATTTAATATGATGTTACAAGTTTTAGATGACGGATATTTAACAGATAGTTTAGGTCGTAAAATTGACTTTAAAAACACTATTATTATCATGACATCTAACGTTGGAGCACGTCAGTTGAAAGACTTCGGACAAGGTGTTGGATTCGGAACTGCTGCAAAAGTGGCTCAGGCTGATGAAAACTCAAAAAGCATTATCGAAAATGCATTGAAAAAAACCTTTGCACCTGAATTCTTAAACAGAATTGACGACGTAATTGTATTCAACAGTTTAGAAAAAGGAGATATCGATTTGATTATCGAAATCGAATTGAAAAAACTTTACTCACGTATTGCTGAACTTGGTTACAAATTAAGCTTAACAGACAAAGCCAAAGCATTTATTGCCGAAAAAGGTTTTGACAAGCAATTTGGAGCAAGACCGCTTAAAAGAGCAATTCAAAAATATGTTGAAGATTTGTTAGCAGAAGAAATCATTACTTCGAAAATACATTCAGGCGATGAAATCATGATGGATTTGAAAGAAGATTCACAAGAACTTTCGGTAGAAATTCACAAAGCCGAAGAGCCGACAAATCAATAAATTACTTAAAATTTATAACAAAAATAATCCACCCGTTACGTTTTCATAACTTAACGGGTGTTTTTTTTGGATAATTTACTATCTTTAGTAAAAGCAAATAGCTATTTTTGAATTTAAATTCTATAATAAATAAAACAAAGTATGCTTCAAAACAAAGTCATTTTAGGCAGCGAAGAATGGTGCGCATTTCCAGAACTTGGAATCCCGACAATTAAGGCTCGTGTCGATTCTGGTGCCAAAACTTCGGCAATGCACGCTATCAACATAGCTCCTTTTATAAAAAATGATGCTAATTGGGTTAAGTTTGACATTAATCCGATTCAAAATAATATTAAAACCATCATTCATTGCGAAGCTCCGCTTGTTGATAAAAGAATTGTAAAAAGTTCTAGCGGTTTTAGAGAACACCGTTATGTAATTCAGACCAATATTAGAATTGGCGATTCAAAATGGCCAATCGAAATGACTTTGACCAATCGTGATTCGATGGGTTTCCGTATGCTTTTAGGACGCGAAGCCATGAGCGGACGTGTATTGGTTGATCCGGAAGAAAAATACTTACTTGGTCAACCTACAAGCGAAGCTTTAAAAGAATTATATCAAAACTCAGAAAAAGCAAGTTCTGGTTTACGAATTGGTCTTTTAGCCAGTAATCCGGAATTATACAGTAATAAAAGAATCATGGAAGCGGGCGAAATGCGCGGCCATGAAATGCATTTTTTGAACATCAAAGAATGTTACATGAAACTCGATGCCAAAACTCCGGAGATTCATTACAGAGGCGGAAAAATCTTAAATCAGTTTGATGCCATAATTCCCCGAATTCGACCAAGCATTACTTTTTACGGCTGTGCCTTAACACGTCAGTTTGAAGCATTGAAAGTTTTCGTTTTAAACTCCGCTACAGCAATAACACAATCAAGAGACAAATTATATTCACTGCAATTGCTTTTAAACAGCGGTATTGATATCCCAACAACTGGTTTTGCCAATTCTCCGCTGGATACAGACGATTTAATTAAGATGGTTGGAGGTTCTCCTCTAATTGTCAAGTTATTAGAAGGAACGCAAGGAAAAGGGGTTGTTTTAGCCGAAACTAAAAAAGCCGCAGAAAGTGTTATCAATGCTTTTAAAAGTTTAAATGCAAATATCTTAGTTCAGGAATTCATCAAAGAAGCAAATGGAAAAGATATCCGCTGCTTTGTAATTGACGGAAAAGTGGTTGCTGCAATTCAGCGTGAAGCAATGCCGGGCGAATTTAGAGCAAATATTCACCTTGGCGGAACAGCATCTGTAATCAAAGTAACTGCCGAAGAGAAAAAGATCGCTATTAAGGCCGCAAAAGCAATGGATTTAAAAGTAGCAGGCGTTGATATTATTCGTTCTTCAAAAGGACCATTATTGCTTGAAGTAAACTCTTCACCAGGTCTTGAAGGAATCGAAGGCGCAACAAATAAAGATATTGCCGGAGAAATGATTAAAGCAATTGAAAAGAATTTTAAACTATAATCAGAAGCTTTTTTTTAATATTCTATCAATGAAAAAAATCACAATCTTTCTAATTTTAATTATAACAAGCTGCAATAAAAATGATTGCCTTGATAATGAAAAAATTAGAAAGATTGAAACTGATAAAATTGTAGAAACTTTTATTAAACAAAACCGTATTGAGAATTCTAAAGACTCTTACGCAGTTTGCAACAGTTTCAAGAAACTTAAAATCAGCACTGAGGACATATACGCAAAACCTACAAAACCATCAGTTGTAAAACTTCCACCGAGGTTACCAATTATTCTCCAAAACACGGAAATTTATATCCAAATGTTATTGAACGCTAATCTGAAAGGGCAAAAAATATTCAGCGTCAAAGATTCAATAAATTTTGTAAAACAAAACAATTGCTTTTTAAAGTATACACTACCTGAAAAGATATCTAAAAAACTAAAAATAATTCCAGTATCAGAAATAGATAAAGCTAACGATTACATAATATTATCAATTCCAATATTTTCTGAAGATAACAAAAAAGCCTATATGGAAATTGATTGTTATTCAAAAGAATTGCCATATGGAGTATCAATATACTTAGAAAAAAAAGATACTATTTGGAAAATCATTGACACTAAAAATATTTGGGTCAAATGTTCTGGTTAAGTTCATCTAAACTTAATTCCAAATAAATAATTTAGCAGCTTTGTCAAAGTTTTAAAACTTTGACAAAGTTTTTTTTTAACTTTAAAATAAAAAATATGCTTTTCCCTTATTTAGATATTATTTTAAGAAGCGTTGCCGTCTATTTTTTTATGACAATTGCCTTACGCGTTTTTGGTAAAAAAGAACTTTCACAATTAAATACGGCAGATATTATTCTGATTTTACTAATTAGTAACTCCGTTCAAAATGCAATGGTTGGGCCAGACACAAGCCTTTCAGGAGGTTTAATTGCTGCATTAGTTTTATTTATAATCAATTTTATAATTAAAAAATTGACGCGCAAATACAAGGTTTTTGGCGAACTTTTATTAGACAAACCCGAAGTATTAATTCATGATGGAAAGCTCGATTTTAAAGCTTTAAGTAAATTAGATATTTCTGACGAAGAATTAAAGGAAGCCATGAGAGAACATGGAATCGAATTTTTTAAAAATGTAAAACTCGCAATGCTTGAGATTGACGGAACGATCAGTATAATTTCTGAAGATCAGGAAAAATTAAAACAAACGCATTATAAACGTAAGCACAATCACAAAAGTCTTCAAAATTTTAATTAAAGAGAAACAAAAAACTTTATTTCTTATTTCTTAAAAGGTATTTTTGATTTGCCATAAAATGATAAAAGTAAATCCTCATCCGCAAACCTCCCATCCAAATCATATCTCATAGGTGTTTTCACCAATAGTGTACTAAAGTTTCCTTCTACATCAATGTAAATCTTTTTCATATAATATCTTTCAGAAGAAATAAGACAGTCATTTATAGCAAATAACATTTTTTTTCGGGAAGATTTTTGAATCCCCATCATATCACTAACCTTAGCTATTACTAAAATAGTATCATTTCTTTCAACTGTATAATATTTTAATTTATCTGTATTTATGCCTTTCAAAGATTTACTGACCGATTCTTTTATAAAACAGGAAATTATATCCGATTCTTCATTTGGATTGCTGGTCACTTTCTTTTGATCTACTTTTAAGCGAATTCTTCTTATATCATCGTTGCCTTTACAAGAGAAAAGCAAAAAAAACACCAATAAGAAAAGCGGTGAAAGCTTATTGTTTTTAAAGATATGTATCAATTGGAATTAGCAGTTTTAAAAACTCATTTCAATCTATTTCAATACTTTAGAAAATGAGTTTACATGTTTAATAATCCTGCAAATATCAATTTACAAAATATTAAAAATGACTGCTAAAAATTTTAAAAACACCATTTACAGACATATTTCCATTTACAATTTAGCGCAATAAAAAAGCCGATTTCAAATTGAAATCGGCTTTTTTATTATGTTGACAAAATGCGATTTACATCTCACATTTCATATTCATCGTTTTACGAAATAAACAAACTTAGTATAAAATAAACCAAACCTGCTAATATTGCTGAAATTGGAATAGTTAGAATCCAAGCCCAAACTAAACTTACGGTAACTCCCCAGCGAACTGCAGAAACACGTTTTGTTAATCCAACACCAATAATAGATCCTGTAATGGTATGCGTTGTACTTACGGGAATTTTTAAATGCTCTGTAAAATAAAGTGTTAAAGCTCCGGCAGTTTCAGCAGCAACTCCTTCAAATGAACTTACTTTTGTGATTTTAGAACCCATTGTTTTTACAATTTTCCATCCACCACTTAAAGTTCCCGCTGCAATTGCAGAATAACAAGCTAACGGAATCCATCCCGGCATTACTCCTTTTATTCCCAAATCATCATTTGGCAGAACAACATCTAACCAAGAAGCCATGTGAACTCCAGGATTTGTATTGATATAAACCGCTACAGCAGCAGCGATAATACCCATTACTTTTTGAGAATCATTTCCTCCGTGACCTAAACTGAAAGCCGCAGAAGATAATAACTGCATTTTTTTCAAAGCAGCATCAGCCTGATGAAGATTTAAACTGCTGAATATTAAACAAAATGCACTTACAGTTAAAATAATAAAGGCTACTAAAAACCATTTAATATTATGAGGGTCAAAAGCTATACTCCAAAAATGAGAATCAAAACGAGGTTTTCCATGCTCTAAAATTTCATCATAAGAAACCATTTGAGCGTATACAAACCAAATAGTTCCAAGCATTAAAGCTACAGTAAATACTTTAGGCCAAATACTTTTACGAGAAGCATTTAATAACCAGATAGAAATTAAATACGATGCCAAAGCTCCCAATAGAGGTGCCAGTACAATAAAAGCAATGATAATCAAAACCCCAGAAGGCATTCCGCCATCTTTTCCGGCCTTATACCAGCTTACAATTTGATACCAGTAATGTGTTGTTCCATCCTCTCCAACATAACCAGAAAAACCATGAACTGCAATAGCGTGCGCAACCGCCGCTCCTGCAAAACCTCCAATTAATGTATGAGAAGAACTTGAAGGAATTCCTAACCACCAAGTCAATAAATTCCAGCAAATTGCCGCAATAACCCCGGCAAGAATTACAACCAGGTTAATTTCCATTGTGTGCGCTGTTTTTGCAACAGTATCTGCAACACCAAATCCGAAAACCCAATAAGCTAAAAAGTTAAAAAATGCTGCCCAAAGAACGGCCTGAAAAGGCGTTAAAACCTTTGTAGCAACAACAGTCGCTATAGCATTTGCCGCATCATGAAAACCATTGATGTAATCAAAAATTAAGGCTAATACTATAATTAATATAAGTAGCGTCATAAAATTATAACTTCAGAATGAAAGATTGAATTAAGAATGTTTTACAGAAATAGATTCTAGTATGTTCGCAACACTCTTACATTTGTCTGTTGCTGATTCTAAAACAGATAACACCTCTTTATATTTAATGATATTTTTAGCGTCTGTTTCGTTTTCAAAAATTTCAAAAACTGCTTTGTTATATACATTATCAGATTTGTTTTCCAGTTTATTAATTCTGGCACAAGCATCTTTAATGATTTTAAAATTCTTTAAATTTCTTAACTCTTTTACAGCACTGTCAATGTTTTGACAAGCCTCAAGGTTAATTTCTGTCATTCTTCTGATAGATTTTGTAATCTTATCAACCTGATACAATCTCATACGGCTTGCTGCACCATGAAGGTAATCAGCAACGTTATCAATAGAAGTAATTAATGTATGGATATCCTCTCTGTCAAATGGAGTGATAAAGTTTCTGCTTAATTCCAAGTTGGTCTGACGTGTAATGTCCTCTCCTCTTTGTTCTAATTCGTCAATCTTTTGAAAAAGAATTTCTCTTTCTTTCAATGGAAGGTTTACCGCTTCGTGTAAATTAGAAGCTAATTCAATTAAATTGCTTGAAGCCTCTTCAAAAAGTGGAAAGAATTTTTTGTCTTTCGGCACTAAAAATTGGAAAATACTGTTTATTGACATTTTTATATTTTTGATAGTGCAAAATTACTTCAATAATATTTTACAATGTTAAGCCATTGTTAACAAATCGTTTTCTATTTGGAAACTCTCCAGGAACGAAACTGTGTTTTCAATATCATAATGTAAGATTCTATCTTCCTTAACCAATGGTACAACTTCTCTATAACTATTTAAGAACATTTCTATGAAATCACTTGATTTTAAAGGCTCTCTGTAAGCAACTGCCTGAGATGCATTCAACAATTCAATCGCTAAAATACGCACTAAATTATCTAAAACCCGTAAGGCTTTTGTAGCTCCGTTTGCTCCCATGCTCACATGATCTTCCTGTCCGTTGCTCGAAACAATACTGTCAACACTAGCCGGAGTCGCTAATTGCTTGTTTTGACTGGCAATACTTGCTGCAGTATATTGCGGAATCATGAACCCAGAATTTAATCCCGGATTATCAACTAAAAATGCCGGAAGATTACGCAAACCGGAAATTAACTGATACGTTCTTCTTTCAGAAATACTTCCTAATTCTGCCAAAGCAATTGCCATAAAATCTAAAGCCAAAGCTAAAGGCTGTCCGTGGAAATTTCCTCCCGAAATAATCTGATCCGCTTCTATAAATATATTTGGATTATCTGTAACCGAATTTATTTCGGTTTTAAATACTTTTCGAACATAATCAATTGCATCTTTTGAAGCACCATGAACTTGCGGCATACAACGGAAAGAATACGGATCCTGAACATGTTTCTTTTCCTGAGCGATAATTTCACTTCCGTCTAAAAATTCAGTAATACGCTGCGCCGTTACGATTTGTCCTTTATGCGGACGTATATAATGTATCAATTCATTGAATGGCTCAATTCTTCCATCAAAACCTTCTAAAGAAATAGTTCCGATTAAATCTGCCAAATACGAATATTTATAAGCTTTAATTAAAATATGAGCTCCATAAGCACTCATAAACTGCGTTCCGTTTAACAAAGCCAAACCTTCTTTTGACTGTAAAACAATTGGTTCCCAGTTAAAATGTTTTAAAACTTCGGCAGAAGCCACTTTTTTACCTTCAAAATAAACTTCTCCTTCTCCTATTAAAGGTAAAGACAAATGTGCCAGCGGTGCTAAATCTCCAGAAGCTCCAAGTGAACCCTGAGTATAAATTACCGGTAAAATATTATTATTATAAAAATCAACCAAACGGCTTAAAGTAATCAATTGAACTCCAGAATGTCCATAGCTTAAAGATTGGATTTTAAGCAAAAGCATCATTTTTACAATTTCTGCCGGAACTTCCTCTCCAGTTCCGCAAGCATGAGATTTTACTAAGTTTTCCTGAAGTTTTGATAAATTTTCATTAGAGATTTTTACACTATATAAAGATCCAAAACCAGTATTGATTCCGTAAATTGGTGTCGTAAGTGATGCCATTTTTTTATCTAAATAATCACGGCATTTTTGAACATTTACTTTAGCTTCCTCAGATAACTCAAGCGCCTTATCATTTACTAAAATTTCCTGTAAAGTTTCAAGCGTTATAGTTTCAGTACTTATATAATGAATATCTCTCATGACATTTTTAAATTTAAGGTATCAAAATTCAACAAATCAATATTAAAAAGCAACATTTTATCACAATAATTAAAATTTCGACAGAACCCAATCTTTACTTTTATTTATTTGACAATAGTAAAATGTAGATTATCACGGTCTTTTGCTCCTTTTTTTAGTAAAAATCTAGTCGGGAAAGTATCTGTTTTTCCGTTTCAAATTATCAGAAATATATTAAAACGCTAACTTAACATCTTTAATTTTAACAAATGCTCAATATTGAAATCTAAGGATTTAAATTATTAAAATATTCGCAAAAAGGCTTTCAAAATTTTTAACTCGTATAAAAATCTGTACTTTTGAAAAATCAAAAATGAAAAGTAACAGCACAAAATATCAATCTACAATGACAACTCAAACAGGAGTTGCAATTGCTGCTACAACAATTTCTACTACAACAACTACTACCCCTTAGGGGTATACATTTTTACATATAATCCAGATTATCTATACTTTTTTCGCAAAAGAAGAAAGGTATTGGATACATAAAAAACATTTACAAAGAAAAAAATAGTCGCAGTTTTCAGTTTCAGTTCACAGTTGATAACCTTTGAACCTTTGTTACTCAAAAGCTTTGCACCTTATTAAAAAATATCAAAAATGAAAGTATTAAAATTTGGCGGAACTTCGGTTGCCAATGCTCAAAATATAAAACTAGTTCTCGAAATTGTTAACCAAAAAGCGAAGCAGGATAAATTAGTAGTTGTAGTTTCTGCACTTAGTAAAGTAACTGACTTATTGCAATTAGCAGCAGCAAAAGCGGCAGCAAACGACGAAGGCTTTAGAGATATCGTTGCCGAAATCGAGAAAAAACACCTTGACACACTTAAAGAACTTATTCCGGTAAGCGAGCAAAGCAGTTTGTTGAGCCATGTAAAAAGAATCATAAACCATTTAGAAACTTTATTAGACGGTTGTTTCCTTTTAGGCGAATTATCACCAAGAACTGCCGATACTATTTTAAGTTTTGGAGAATTGCTTTCGTCATATATCATCGCGCAGGCTTTTCAGCAAACAGAAAAAGATGCGGTTTACAAAGACAGCCGTGAGTTAATTAAAACAAATGCTGATTTTGGAAAAGCAGCCGTAAACTTCGAAATTTCAAATCAATTGATTCAGGAATATTTTGCTTCGAATCAATCAAAAATCAATATTCTTCCGGGATTTATCGCACAGACTTTAGACGGAATCACTTCGACTTTAGGACGCGGCGGATCTGATTATACTGCGGCAATTATTGCCGGAGCAATCGATGCGGAACAACTGGAAATCTGGACTGACGTAAACGGGATGTTTACTGCAAACCCTAAAATCGTAAAACAAGCACAGCCAATTGCGAATATTTCGTATCAGGAAGCGATGGAATTGTCGCATTTTGGTGCCAAAGTTTTGTACCCGCCAACAATTCAGCCGGTTTTAAGAAAAAATATTCCAATTCTGATAAAAAATACTTTTGAACCAGAAGCGGTAGGAACTTTGATTTCTGATACTGTTATTTCAAAAGATACTGTTGTAAAAGGAATCAGTCATATTGATCATATTTCCCTGCTGACACTTGAAGGTCCTGGAATGATTGGTGTTGCGGGTTCTTCAAGACGTTTGTTTGAAGTATTGTCTCAGGAAAAAATCAATGTAATTTTTATTACTCAGGCTTCTTCTGAACATTCAATTTGTATCGGAATTTTAAATTCTGATGCTGATAATGCCGAAGCTGCGATTAACAGAGCTTTTGAAATCGAAATTGCACAAAACAAAATCGATCCTTGTTATGTAGAAAAAGACCTTTGCATTATTGCTTTGGTTGGTGAAAACATGAAAAATCACCAAGGTTTAAGCGGAAGAATGTTCTCAACTTTAGGAAAAAACAACGTAAACATTCGTGCGATTGCGCAAGGTGCTTCTGAAAGAAATATCTCGACTGTAATTAACGAAAGAGACGTTAAAAAAGCACTGAATACTTTACATGAAAACTTCTTTGAAGAAAACACAAAACAGCTGAATTTATTTGTAATGGGAGTTGGAAATGTGGGAGAAAAATTCATCGAACAAATTCACAATCAAAGAAAGTTTTTAAAAGACAATTTAAAGATTAATGTTCGCGTAATTGCATTGTCAAACTCAAGAAAAATGCTTTTTGATGAAGACGGAATTTCATTAAAAGACTGGAAATCGACTTTAGACAAAGCTGAAGCAGCTATTCCTACAGAATTCATCGCACGTGCCAGAGAATTGAATTTACGTAACAGCATTTTTGTTGATATTACAGCAAATGCAGGCGTTTCTGAAATGTATGAGAAGTTCTTAAAAGAAAGCATTGCCGTTGTAACTTGTAATAAAATTGCTTGTTCATCTGCTTACGACAATTACAAAAAACTAAAAAGTTTATCTCGTCAATATAACGCTCCGTTTTTATTTGAAACGAATGTTGGTGCGGGATTACCAATTATAGATACTGTAAAAAACCTTATTGCATCTGGCGATAAAGTGCATAAAATTCAGGCGGTTTTATCGGGAAGTCTGAACTTCATTTTCAACAACTTCGATAAAAACAATTCTTTCCACGATGTGGTAAAAGAAGCCGGAGTTCAGGGATTCACAGAACCTGATCCAAAAATCGACTTAAGCGGAATCGACGTTGCACGTAAAATCCTGATTCTTATTCGCGAAAGCGGTTACGAAATGGATATTGACGCCATTGCAAACGAATCGTTTTTACCAGCAGAATGTTTAGCAACAACAAACAACGAAGACTTTTTTGCATCGTTAATTAAACATGCTTCTCATTTTGAAGGCATTTACAAAGAAGCTTTAGCCAAAGATTCAAGATTGAAATACGTAGCACAATTCGAAAACGGAAAAGCAAGCGTTGGTCTGCAATTCATCCCAAAAGATCATCCTTTCTACAATTTAGAAGGAAAAGACAATATCGTATTGTTCTACACAGATCGTTACGTAGATCAGCCTTTATTGATAAAAGGCGCCGGAGCCGGAGCAGCGGTAACAGCATCAGGAATTTTTGCTGACGTTATTCGAATAGGTAATGTATAGCCGCTAAGGCACTGACGCTAAGTTTTTAAGTTTTTATTCTTTGAGACTTAGCGCAAAAAATAAAAAATCTTTGCGTCTTTGCGCCTTCGTGGCAAAAACCAAAGCCTTAAAAAATAAAACTTTGTGACTTTGTGCCTTCGTGGCAAAAACCAAAAAAATGAAAGAAATAAAACTATTTTGCCCGGCAACTATCGCAAACCTTTCCTGCGGATTTGACGTATTGGGACTTTGCTTAGACAATGCGGGCGATGAAATGATTGTTCGAAAAGTCGATCAAAAAGGAGTACGAATCACTAAAATTGTGGGTGCCGATTTGCCTTTAGAAACTGAGAAAAACGTTTCTGGAGTTGCAGCTTTGGCAATGCTTGAAACTTTAGACGAACTAGATTTTGGATTCGAAATCGAAATTTATAAAAACATAAAAGCCGGAAGCGGAATTGGAAGCAGCGCTGCAAGTTCTGCCGGAGCGGTTTTCGGAATTAATGAATTATTAGGAAGACCGTATTCTCGTAAAGATTTGGTTCAGTTTGCGATGCAAGGCGAGAAATTAGCCAGCGGAAACGCGCACGCAGACAACGTTGCTCCTGCCCTTTTAGGCGGATTTACTTTGGTAAGAAGTTATGCTCCGCTTGATATTATCAGAATTGACAGCCCGGAAGAATTATTTGCAACGGTAGTTCATCCACAAATTGAGTTGAAAACTTCTGATGCACGTTCAGTATTAAAACAAACCGTTTCCCTAAAAAGTGCGATTATGCAATGGGGAAATGTAGGCGGACTTATAGCGGGTCTTTACACAAAAGATTACGATTTGATTGGACGTTCGCTTCATGACGAAATCGTTGAGCCTTTAAGAAGCGTTTTGATTCCCGGATTTGATTTAATCAAACAAACGGCTCTTGAAAACGGTGCTTTAGGCTCTGGAATTTCAGGTTCCGGTCCATCAATTTTCGCTTTAAGCAGAGGAAAAGAAACCGCCGAAAAAATCGCAAAAGCCATGAGCGACGTTTACGAAAAAATGAATTTACCATATGAAATTCACGTTTCGAAAATAAACCCTGATGGAGTTAGAATTTTGTAGAAGAGTATTAAGTACGAAGAATTAAGTATTAAGACAAAGTTTGTCAGGCTGAGCGAAGTCGAAGCCCACGCAAAGTGAGTCGCACCCAGTTTGTCATTTCGACGAAGGAGAAATCTCCACGAGAAGCTCGACAAAGATTAGATTAACGTTGCGGAGTTACTTGCGGAGATTTCTCCTTTCAGTCGAAATGACAAACTTTGAAAATTTACATTATGTCTATACGTTGCGGGGCTTCGACTTCGCTCAGCCTGACAAAACTAACACATAATTGAAAACATAAACTATTGGAATTTGGAATTTAAAATTTGGAATTTTCCTCCAATCTAAAATCTAAAATCTAAAATCTAAAATATCAAAATGAAATACTACAGTTTAAACCATAATGCCCCAAAAGTTTCTTTTCAGGAAGCCGTAATACAAGGATTAGCGAGTGATAAAGGATTATATTTCCCAGAAAGCATAACACCGCTTAATCCTTCTTTTTTTGATAAAATTGAAAGCTTAAGCCACGAAGAAATTGCCTTTGAAGCGATTAAACAATTCGTTGGCGATGAAATCCCGGCAGAAAAACTAAAAGAAATCATTGCTGATACTTTAGTTTTTGATTTTCCGGTTGTGAAAGTCGAAAACGGAATCTATTCATTAGAATTATTTCACGGCCCAACAATGGCATTTAAAGACGTTGGAGCACGTTTTATGTCACGTTGTCTGGGATATTTCAATAAAGACAAAAAAGAAGCTAAAAACACTGTTTTAGTTGCAACTTCGGGAGATACGGGTGGAGCCGTTGCCAGCGGATTTTTAGGCGTTGACGGCGTTGATGTTGTCATTTTATATCCGTCGGGAAAAGTGAGCGATATTCAGGAAAAACAATTGACAACTTTAGGACAAAACATTAAAGCGCTAGAAGTTGACGGTGTTTTTGATGATTGTCAGGATATGGTGAAAAAAGCGTTTTTAGATGAAACTTTAGCGCATAAAAACCTGACTTCGGCGAATTCTATTAATATTGCGCGCTGGTTGCCGCAAATGTTTTATTTCTTCTTTGCTTACAAAGCGTTGAAAAGCCAAAACAAACCTTTAGTTTTTTCTTGTCCAAGCGGAAACTTCGGAAATATTTGCGCCGGAATTATGGCAAAGAAATTAGGTTTACCAATTGAGCATTTTGTAGCTTCTACAAACGTAAACGACACGGTGCCAAGATTTTTAGAAAACGGAAAATACGATCCAAAACCTTCTAAAGCAACTATTTCTAACGCAATGGACGTTGGAAACCCAAGTAACTTTATTAGAATTCAGGAATTGTACAACAATGACTTAAAAGCTTTCGAAAAAGATTTCTCATCTTATAGTTATACTGATGAAGAAACTCTTGAAGCTCTAAAGAAAATTTATAACACAGACGGTTATATCGCAGAACCGCACGGCGCTGTTGGCTATTTAGGTTTGAAAAAAGAGCTTCAAAAACACAGCAATGCAATTGGTATTTTCTTAGAAACGGCCCATCCTATTAAATTCTTGGATGTTGTTGAACCGGCGCTAGGAATTACACTTCCTATTCCTGCTCAAATTGAGAGTGTTATTAATGAGAAGAAAGTTAGTGTGAAGATTGGGACTTATGAGGAGTTGAAAAGTTTTCTAGGGTAAAAAAAATATAATAAATGATTAAAGCGAGTAAAAGTTTTTTACTCGCTTTTTTTATTGCATTACCATTAATTATCTTGAATTAAAATATAAAAATATCAAGTACGGAAATCCGTAAAAATTGGCAAGAAAAAAAACATATATTTGAAAAGCTAGAAAACGAAATAAAGTTTCGCTTATCTACCCTATTTGAGGTGTATATGCGAAAGTTTGTTTCGCATATAAATGAGTTATGTGCAATTTTAAAGAAATAATATTGAAAAATGGAAATGATAAAGAGTTTATTTGAAAATTCATTTTTTCAAAATGTATTAAGTGGTACTATAGGTGGATTTGTTGTTTATTTAGTTCAGAAATTATCTGATAAAAGTGCAAAATCTAAAGAAAACATAAGTAATTCAATAGTTGGAAAAAAAGAACTTAAAATTTTAAGCGAAGATTTTTTATATCAGTATGAACCTCACAAAATAACTGTTGAAAAAATTATCGAAGAGTTTGGAAAACCAATAAAAATTTTCAAAGCTGAAAACAACTGTAAATCAAATGTTTTTGAATTCAGAAATGCTAAAGTAGAAATATTCGAGGATTTAGAATATAATTCAATAACATCAATTACGGTTTTCTCTAAACTTGATAAAAAATTTCCAGTAAAATGTAGAGTATCTTTTGAGGACGATGAGAGAATTTTAGGAAATGCCAAAATATCCGATGTGATAATCAAAGATTGTTTCTTTTTTGAGAGTTATAATACTCCGCTTGGTTATGAAACTATAATAGGATGTTTAAATGCATATAGACAAACAAAACATTTAAAATACTTTTATCAAATAGATGGTCAATTTAAATCTGTAGAAGAGACAAAAGGCGAAATCATAAAGCAAGTTTGTGTAACTCAACTTGAAAGCATTCATCCATTTTTCTCTTATTACGACACATTTTATGAATAAAAAAAACTACACATAACAGCCGTTTGGCGATAACTTTTAGAAAATATTGCTTAATATGAGAAAATATAAAATAAATTCTTTTCAAGATTTTTTACTCCATATCGAAGATACTGAGTTGATAGGTTATGATATAAATCTTTTTCGTGGACAATCTGTTAATCAACCGTTATTGCCATCAATTTGTAGAGACGAGCCTAAAACAGATACCACAGAAACTGAAATCAAAATGCTGGAAGATTTCAAAAGACGTTCTTCTTTACTAATTACTAAAAATTTCAAAACTGACTGGGAATGGTTAGTATATGCTCAACATTTTGGTTTAAAAACAAGATTACTAGATTGGACAAGCAATCCATTAGTTGCATTGTGGTTTGCTTGTCAAAACCAATATGCAATGGAAAAAAATTCTTATGTATATATTCTTTCTTGCGGTGAGAAAATGCGAGTTGACTTATCTAAAAATCAGTCGCCATTTGAAACTACAAGTACAAAAATTTTAAGACCAACTTTGAATAATGAAAGAATAGTAGCCCAAGCAGGTTGGTTTACGGCTCATAGATACTCCAAAACAGATAATCAATTTGTAACTTTAGAAAAGAATATAAACCTTAAAAGTCATTTAACTGAAATTGAAATTCCAGCACAATTGAAAAAAGAATTGCTTCGAAAATTGTCTATGTTTGGAGTAAATAATCAAACAATTTTTCCAGATGTTAATGGCCTAAGTTTGCATTTGAATTGGAAATATTCAGCAAATAAATAATAAAGCAACCGCTAACAGCTACTACAACGGATTTAGGCAATAGCCTTAATGGAAAAATGATTTGGCAAATCCGAAGAATAGGCTTGATTTAGTTCCAAACCCGCTTTAGTAGCGGAACATTAGCATTAATTTTAAAAAAAATACCAAATTGAAAGATTTTATAATTAATTTAATATGTGGATTTCTTGGAGGTTTTTTCGTTTATTATATTCAGACTAGAAACGAAAAAAATAAAAGAAAAAATCATATTGAAGAAAAATTAAAAGACAGCAGAAAGATTATTCCAAAGGATTTTATTCATTCTATAACTATTGGAATGTCAATGGTTAAACTTGAAGAATTTATCGGCTTACCATTATTTGCTTACACAATTGATGAAAATGAATTATTTGGAAATGATTTAATTGTGAATATTAATGAATATAGATTTGAAAATTGTCTCATAAAAATTTTACATCAAAATAATCAATTATCAGCTATTCTTATTTCAAGTTATTTAGATAGTAAAATAGAACTAATAAAATACGATTCAGAAATAGAAAATCCAACAATTGGAAATTTTTGCGTTGACTATACTTTTGAATCAGATAATAATGAAATTATACACGAAATAACTTCGAGAGATAGTTGGTTTGGAATTATTGAATATCACGGAAGAATGGGAAATTATAATCATTTTTGCTATTATGGAGTGAAATTTTTTGGAATTGATGAAGCGGAAAATTTAAATATTGAAAAATTGAAGGGATCTGTAATTGATGGGTTTGGAATTTCATCTAATCCAGAACTTTTTAAATATTATTCATCAACATTTTAGAAGAAAAAACTCCTACCAACAGCCGTTACCCCCGCTAGCGCGAGCGTCCCGCTCGTGAACGCAAAGAAATTCAAAACCAATTGGAACGTGCACGAGCGAGACGCTCGCGCTAGCAATAGAACAAAAAAAAGAGACCTCATAAAAAGGTCTCTTTTCAATTTAATATATCTTCAAAAACGTTTATTTCCCGTTCAATAACTTCTCCAAATACTCAACTTTATCTTTTTCAGCTTGCACCAAACGTTCGTAAAGTTCAACAACTTTATCTAAAGGATTAAAAGTGCATTCATTATTATATGTCCCTTGTCCAAAACTACTATTTGAAACAGCATCATTAAAAGTATTAAAATAATTAAAAACCCCTTCTTCCGAAAAGTTTTTAATTGCTTCAACAGAAACTTCAAGAGCTTTTGCTATTTCAATTAGTCTTTGTTCGTCTACAGTTTCGCTGTTTTCAATATTCGAAATGGTCTGCTGGGTTGTTCCTAAAGCATCTGCCAGAGCTTCCTGCTTCATATCTTTAAGCTCTCTGATACGGCTTATATTTCTACCGATATGTTTTGGTTTTGTTGCTGTACTCATAATTCAAAGATATTTAAAATTCTTAAACGAAAATAAAATTTCGGTAAAAAACAAACTAGTTTTTGTAAGATACGCTTTTCAATAATTTATATATCTTTAAAAACTAAAAGCAATATCAAAAACATGAGTAAAATATACAATTTTGAAAAATTTGAAATCATTAAAAGTCTAATAAGAATCTCATCTTGGTTTTTAATTTTAATATTGTTGTTTGCTATAATTTTTACTTTACTTTCTACTGGATTTGAAAGTTATTTCATTAATTATTGTATTATCTTTCTATCTATTTTTACATTGTTTTTCAATGTTATAACCTTATTTGTAATTTCTATTTTGTATAAATTAAAAAAAGAAAAAATATTTTACAACATTAAAAAAGAGTCAATCTTATTTCTGGCTTCTTTGGCTAGTTTAGTGCTTTTAAGTTGTATAATACAATTAAAATATTAGAATTAAGAATAATTACATCTTATAGAAAACAAAACTGTTAAACAATAATTTCAGCTAAAGCCATTCCCGATATTTTCTACTTTTGTAACTCCAGCTAAAAACTGGAAGCAATTCAATTTTATAAAACACAATCACATTCAAACATAATGATTACAAAATCAACTCTGGAAGATATTCCAGCATTAACCATCTTAATAAATTCAGCATACAGAGGAGAAACTTCTAAAAAAGGCTGGACAACCGAAGCGCATTTATTAGAAGGAAAAAGAACCGACGAACAGGAAATGACCCAAATTTTTCTTGATCCAAAAAATACAATTCTGAAATTTACAGAGAATGACAAAATTATTGGTTCTGTTTTATTGGTTGAAAAAGGACATCAATTGTATTTAGGAATGTTGACCGTTTCGCCTGAACTTCAAAATAGCGGAATTGGGAAAAAACTTTTGGCTGAAGCCGAAATTCATGCTAAAACTCTTGGTTTGTCTGGTATTATTATGACGGTTATTTCGGTTCGTGAAGAACTTATTGCGTGGTACAAACGTCACGGTTATGTTGATACGGGCGAAAGAGAACCATTCCCTCAAAGCGAAATTCATATTACAGTTTCAGAAGAACCTTTGGAGTTTATATTTCTAGAGAAAAAGATTTAAGTTTTTTTTGCCACGAAGGCACAAAGACACTAAGTTTTTTCTTTTTTACAATATAAGTGATATAAGTTCATTTAAAAGAAAATTAAATATGGATCTTAGATACTTTGAAATCTTATAAAATATTCAATAAATGAAAATAAGTCTTTTCTCTAAAAAAGATAGTAAACCCTCTATTTGGAGTGGCGGATTGACATATGAATATATGATATATCCAAAAACAGCAAGCTATACTAATAGAGATTTTGTATTCAGAATAAGCAGCGCTACAATAGAGAAAGTGCCTTCTGAGTTTACCAAATTTAAGGGCTATTACCGATATTTGGTTATGCTTGATAACTGTTTGAATATTGAAGTAAACAAAAAAAGGAAAGTATATGAGAAGTATGAAATCATAGAATTTAATTCAAATGATGAAGTAACTTCTTATACAAATGGTATGGATTTTAATTGGATGATTTCTGAAAAAATTTCCCGTCATAAACTGGAAATAACAAATAGCAATCAGAATTGTAATGCTCAAATAATAATTTTATTTTCTTTAAATACTACATCTATTAAAATTAATGAGAATCCATATGATCTGGAATCTTATGATTTATTAGTCATTGAAAATCAAGAAAAGGAAAATATAATGCTTCATTTTTCTAACGAATGCCTTTTTGGGATATTGGATTTTTAATAGAAGTTGTTTTTGCCGCGAAGGCACAAGGGCACTAAGTTTTTTTTTAAAATCTTGCAAGCCGCAAAGTTTCCATACAGTTTGTCATTTCGACGAAGGAGACCCGAGCGACAGCGAATAGGCGAAGCAAATCTCCACGAGAAGCTCTACAAAGATTGGATTCTGGTTGTGGAGTTACTTACGAAGATTTCTCCTTCGTCGAAATGACAAGATTGGGGATTAATCTGCGTGAAACAAAAATCATTTTTAATCCTTTTATCCCGATAGCTATTGGGAGCAAAATCGGAGATTTTTAAGACAAAGTTTCCATACAGTTTGTCATTTCGACGAAGGAGAAATCTTCGCGAGAAGCTCTACAAAGATTGAATCTCATTGCGGAGTTACTTACGAAGATTTCTCCTTCGTCGAAATGACAAGATTGGGGATTAATCTGCGTGAAACAAAAATCATTTTTAATCCTTTTAATCTGTGGCTAAAAAACTTCTGTTAGACGCACTGCAGTGCGTCTCTACAAAAAACCTTTGAACCTTTGTTACTCTGCCTCTTTGAACCTTTGAACCTAAGACACCCTTCTCTTAATCTTGGACAAAAACTCATGCGAAACTCCTAAATATGATGAAAGATTTTTGTTATTAATGGTCTGGACTTTTTGCGGATAACGATCTTTAAAATCTAAATAACGCTGTTTTGAAGTTTTATTTAAAACATCCAAAAGTCTTTGCTGAATAGCCACATTTGCGCGCTCAATCATTAAAACATGAAACTGAATAAGCTTGGGAACTTCTGCAAACAATTGCGCTTTTTGGACTTTATTTATAACCAAAATTTCGCTGTCTTCTATAGCTTTAATATTGTAAGTCGTTGGCTTTTGGTGATAGAAACTTTCCAAGTCACACATCCATTCATTTTCGAAAGAAAAGAAAATTACGGTTTCCGTTCCGTTTTCGTTTAAGATGTAAGTTTTAAACGAGCCTTTTAAAATAAACCCCTCATAACTATTATTAGAATCCTGAATTTGAAGAAACTGATTTTTTTTAAGTTTAATAAGTTCAGCTTTAGAAACAATGATATTCCATTCTTCATCTGTGAGCGGGATCTTTCGCTCAATGTTTTTTCTTAGTAGGTTGTACATGCTTGTGGTTTTTGTTTGGAATTAAATTTGTTTTTCAATCCATTCTTTATTAGGGGTTTAAAAAATGTAATCGATTACGTAAATGTACACTATTTATGCATTTTTGTAAATTAACAACTGTTAAAAAAACGAATTTCATAGAATTTTTTGCAAAAGTTTGAACTTGTTCAACTTTTTTCCTGCAAATTATAATCAGATTTGTGTTGTTAAACTTTTATAAATAACCAAACTTAAATTATGAAATTACAATCAACACTCTCCATGTTTTTACTAACATTGGCTCTCGGATTTACAGCATGTAATTCTGAAGAAATTGCTTCACCAAATTCAGAAGCAAGTATCGAAACAACAATTCAGTCAGGCACGACGAATTTAACCGCAAAAATTGGAAACTGTTCTGAAGTTCCGGGTTGGGCTTCTCAAAACGGAAGTACAACCGGCGGCGGTTCTTCGGCTGAAACTACGGTTACAACTTACGCTCAATTAAAAGCGGCTATTGAAAACACTTCTGTAAAAGTGATCAAAGTTTCAGGAACTATTACAGTTACCACACGATTATCATTTCAGGATCAAACTGGTAAAACTATTTATGGCGCGAGTGGCGCAAAACTGGTTTCGACTAATCAGACTAAAGATGCTTCTGGTATTATCAACATTAAAAGATGTAAAAATCTAATCATCAGAAATCTAATTTTTGAAGGCCCTGGAGCTTACGATACTGATGGCTGGGACAACGCAATTTTGGATGAATGCACGAATGTTTGGGTTGATCACTGCGAATTTAGAGATGGCGTTGACGGAAACTTCGACATCAAAAACAAATCCGATTATATTTCGGTTACGTATTCTAAATTCCATTATCTAAAACCACCAAAAGCTGGAGGTTCAGGAGGATCAGACGATCATAGATATTCAAACTTAATTGGTTCAAGCGATGGTGCTACTGCCGATCGCGGCAAATTGAGAATCACTTTTGCAAGATGCTGGTGGGCTCCAGGATGTAAAGAGAGAATGCCAAGAGTTCGTTTTGGAAAAGTGCATTTGGTAAACAACTTCTTTAACAGTACAGTAAGCAATAAATGTGTGGCAGCAGGTTTTGAGGCTGATCTTCGTGTAGAAAGCAACGTTTTTGAAGGTGTAAAAACGCCTATCGATTTAATGAGCGGTTATACTGCTGTTACGGCAACTGATAACGTTTTTACGAATACAACCGGAAATCAAGCCGGAAGCGGTACTGCTTTTACTCCGCCATATTCTATTGTAAAACTTAATAAAACTGCTGTTAAAGCTGATATTTCAGCAAATGCAGGAGCAACTTTAGGTGGCAATATCTGCGGTTCGTTTTAATTGAATTAGAATAAAAGTAAGTTAGTTTTTAGTTAGAACCACGGATTGCAGGGATGCAGTTCGTGGTTTTTTATTTTTTTTCTGCCACGAAGGCGCAAAGGCGCAAAGATTAAATGTAGAGGCGCACAGCAGTGCGTCTAACACAAAGTATGGACAATTGGGGCGTAGACGCACTGCTGTGCGCCTCTACAGAAAACCTTTGTAACTTTGAACCTCTACACCTTTGATCCTTTCCTTAAAGCACCAACTCTTCAAACAATCTCTGAATCGTTTTCTCCAAATCCTGACACAAACCTGGATGCGGTCTTGAAGTTTGGATTGCTGAACTTCTAATTGCCGTTAACCAACGAAAACGTTCCGGAATCTCAAATTCAGCGATTGGACCGCCGTCTTTGGCTCCTTTTGCTATTTTTTCTAATGAAGTCAGATTGCATTCTAATTGTTCGATATCAAAATCGTTTGATAGTGCTTCAATTTTTTCTTTATTTAAATGAAAAAGTACTTTTATAAATTTGGCTTTTTTGCAAAACAAAATGATTCCGATATTCAGGAATTCTTCGCGTTCTACCCTTGGCACAACACGAATCACAGCATATTCGTATAAGTGATTATCTTGCATTTTGAGCCTGATTTACAAATATTTCTGAATTCTCTAATCTTGTCTTTAAAAACTGTAAATAAACATTTCGCAAGTTTTCCGGTGTTTCGTCTGCATCTTCCCACTGAAGCCAGTTTAACGGAATTGTATTTACAATTTCTTCTAAAATTTCAGGCGTTAAAATCGCTTTAAATTCAGCGTCAACTTCTTTTAAAAGAGAAGCTTGCGGCAGTAAAACGTGATCTTTTATCAATGCAAACGGACTTTTGGCATGCTGTTCCCAATTGTTCCAGGAATGATGAAAATACAAACATGCCCCGTGATCAATCAGCCATAATTCTTTATGCCAGATTAGCATATTGGTATTTTTGAAAGTTCGGTCTACGTTTGTAATATAAGCGTCAAGCCAGACAATCTGCGAAGCTAATTTCGCATCGACAGTCGTTACAACAGGATCAAAAGTAATCGCGCCTGATAAAAAATGAAGTGCCAGATTTAATCCTTGGCTTCCTTGCAGTAAATCCTGAATTTCTTCGTCGGCTTCGGTTCTTCCAAAGGCTTCGTCGAGATTTGCGAATACTAATTCTGGTAATTGTAGTTTTAAGGCTTTTGCTATTTGTCCGCCTACTAATTCGGCTATAAGGGCTTTTACGCCGTGTCCGGCACCCCTAAATTTTAATACGTATTTAAAATCGTCATCGGCTTCTGCCAAAGCGGGTAAAGATCCGCCTTCGCGCAGCGGCGTTATATAACGCATGACGTTTACCGTTCTGAGATCGAAGTTGTTTTTCATAGTTACAAACTTACTAAGGTTTTTGCCACGAAGACACAAAGACACAAAGTTTTTTAATCTCGCAAAGACGCAGAGTCGCAAAGTTTTTGTTCACGCTATATTCCCAATCTTGTCATTTCGAGGAACGAGAAATCTCCACAAGAAGCTCTACAAAGATTGGATTCTCGTTGAGGAGTTACTTGTGGAGATTTCTCGTTCCTCGAAATGACAAACTGTATGGAAACTTTACCTAAAAACTTTGCGACTTTGCAACCTTTAAAAAGCAAAGCACCTTAAAAAACTTAGCGCCCTTTGCGAAAAACCTTTGCGCCCTTTGCGTTAAAATTACTTTTCTAAACTCAAAAAAGCTTTCCCTAAATTCTTGATTATATCTGAGGCTATGAAAGATTCATAACCAGTTTTGGGTAAAGCAATATCTGCTGTTAATCCATGAAGATAGACTCCGAATTTTGAGGCGTATTTGGGTTCGTAGCCTTGTGCGAGAAGACTTGTGAGAATTCCTGTTAAGGTGTCGCCGCTTCCTGCGGTTGCCAAGGCTGCGTTTCCGGTTGTGTTTTCGTAGACAGAATTTCTGTTTATAGTGAATGTTGGTGCGCCTTTCATGACTACAATAACTTTATACTTTTCTGAAAAGGCGATTGTTTTTTGGAATTTTTCAGATTCTGAATTCCATTTTCCAATCAAGCGTTCTAATTCTTTTGGATGAGGTGTCAGAATCGTGTCTTCGGGAACTAATTCCAGCCATGATAAATTTTCAGAAATAATGTTTAAAGCATCGGCGTCTAAAACTAAAGGCGCTTTGTTGATTCTTAAAAATTCAAATAAGGCTTTTTGTGTTCCGAGTTCCTTCCCTATTCCGGGGCCAATTCCAACGGCTTGCGGAATTAATGGTAAATGGATATTGGTTATAAAATTGGTATTTTCATCAGTAACAGTCATTACTTCGGGAATAGAGGTTTGCAGAATTTGATAACCGCATTTTGGTATAAAAGTCGTTACAAGTCCGCAGCCGGATTTTAAGCATGCTTTTGAAGCTAAAACGCCTGCTCCTATTTTTCCGTAACTTCCGGCAATAATCACAGCGTGACCCTGAATTCCTTTGTGTGTATGAGGATTTATGGGTTTGTATATTTTTAAGATTTCTTCTTTTGTGATTAAATATGGAGATTTCATTTGATGGCTTTTTTATTTTAAACACATAGAATCATAGCTTTTCTTTGTGGGTAAAGGCGTTTCACTTGTTTTTAACAAACATAGCTGATTGTGAAGCTTGACTTTATAAAAGATAATTCATTACTGTTTATTATGATTAAAGTTACATAAAAAATCGAAAACACGAATGTTTATTGTTTCCCTTAAGTCCTAGCCCTGATAGAAGCGACATCTCCCGATTTAGAAAAACAAGGCTCTTTAGCCGTAGTTTTTGTTTATCGGGAATATAGCGGATAGCAGGAAATTGCTCCTAATTATTGCGAAATTTATAATTTAAGGCATTCAAATTAGATATTTTTTGAATAGATTTGCAGAACAATTTTATAAAACAACACAATGAAAAATACTGCGCTTACGCACATACATGAGAGTTTGGGAGCGAAAATGCTGCCTTTTGCGGGTTACAACATGCCTATTACATATGAAGGTGTAAATGCTGAACATGAAACGGTTCGTAATAGTGTGGGCGTTTTTGACGTTTCGCATATGGGTGAATTTTTGTTAACGGGACCAAATGCTTTGGCTTTGATTCAAAAAGTGACTTCAAATGATGCTTCGACTTTAACTATTGGTAGAGCGCAATATTCTTGTCTGCCAAATAATGAAGGCGGAATTGTAGACGATTTGATTGTTTATAAAATGAAAGAAGATGAGTATTTACTTGTTGTAAATGCTTCGAATATTGAAAAAGACTGGAACTGGATTTCCTCTTACAATGATTTGGGAGTTGAAATGAAAAACCTTTCTGATGATTATTCATTATTGGCAATTCAGGGACCAAAAGCGGTTGAGGCTATGCAGGCTTTGTCTTCTATAGATTTATCTGCCATTGCTTATTACCATTTTGAAGTAGCCGATTTTGCTGGCTTTAATGATGTAATTATTTCTGCAACTGGTTATACAGGTTCTGGAGGATTTGAAATTTACTGCAAAAATGCTGATGCCGAAGCTATCTGGAACAAGGTTTTTGAAGCTGGTGCAGCTTTCGGAATCAAACCTATTGGTCTTGCAGCACGTGATACTTTACGTCTTGAAATGGGATTCTGTCTTTACGGAAATGATATTAATGATACTACTTCTCCGCTTGAAGCTGGTTTAGGATGGATCACAAAATTCAATAAAGATTTCACCAATTCTGAGGCTCTTAAAAAGCAAAAAGAAGCTGGTGTTACCAGAAAATTAGTTGCTTTTGAAATGCAGGAACGTGCGGTACCAAGACATGATTACGAGATTGTAGATGGTTCTGGAGCTGTAATTGGAATTGTAACTTCTGGAACAATGTCTCCTTCTATGAATAAAGGAATTGGTTTAGGATATGTTACGGTTTCAAACAGTGCTGTTGACAGTGATATTTTTATTAGAATTAGAAAAAATGATGTTCCTGCTAAAGTGGTAAAATTGCCTTTTTACAAGAAATAATTAAAGTTATAAATATTGTAAGATGCATTACTGTAATGGTAATGCATTTTTTTTGCCGAAGATTAAATAATTGCAAGTATCATCCCTTGAAATCATTTAATCTTCGGCATTTTATTTCTTATTTATATGTAAGATTTTTTAGAAAAAATGTAAACTGTTTTCGAAAAATTACCGTAACTTTAATATAGAATGTTGAGATTTCACCTATGAACAAAATTTTGCCGTTATTTTTACTGTTTACTTCTTTCCTATTTAGTCAAAATAGCGCCGAGACATGCGAAATACTGAACAAAATAAATGCTGTTATTCAAACAGAGCATTTACGTCCAAAACCTGTTGATGACAGTTTATCTGTTTTTGTTTTTGATAATCTTATAAATGAATTAGATCCTTCACGCAATATCTTCTTTAAAAGTGAATACGATCAACTGGCAGCAGAATATCGTTTAAATTTAGACGATTTAATTTTAAGTAATGATTGTACTTTTTTAACTGATATTACAGCCAAATATATAAATGGATTGATTAGAACTAAAGAGGCTCTTGAAAAAATTCAGGCAACTGCATTTGATTATACCAAAAAAGATACGATTCGATTTTACAAAAAATCTTTTCCTTTTTATTTAAAGAAAGAAGATTTAGAGAAAGTATGGCGTAAAAAACTGCGTTATCAAATTCTGGATGATATTGCTGAAACGAGTGATAATCTGGATTCTATAAAAGCAAATTTTGCTTCTATTGAAGCTAAATCCAGAAATTTGATTGTGTCGAATGAAATTTGTCGTATCAGCACGCTTTTAGAAACTAAAACAAAACAAGACGAGAATCTTTATAATTTCTTCTGTACTTATTTTGATCCGCATACGGCTTATTTTAGCGACGATTCTAAATCGAGTTTTGTAGCTTCCTTATCAAAAGAACATTTATCGTTGGGAATGACAGTAAATCTTAACGAAAAAAATGAGATTATTGTTCACGAAATAGATCCAAATGGTCCGGCGTATCAAACGGGACAGATTAAAAAAGGCGATCAGATTATTTCGGTTTCCAATCATAAAGAGACACTTCAGGTTTCCTGTTCTTCGTTAGAATCTATTTCTACGATGATTTTATCTGAAGCAAATAAAACGCTTACGCTTACGCTGAAAAGAAACTCTGGTAAAAACTTTGACGTTTTTATCGAAAAACAAGTCATGAAAGACGAAGAAAATTCGGTTTTCAGTTTTATAATTGGCAAGGAAAGTAAAATTGGGTATATAAAAATTCCGAGTTTTTATGCTGATTTAGATGGCAACAGTCGAAAAGGCTGTGCCGATGATGTGGCCAGAGAAGTTATTAAACTTGAAAGAGACAATATTAAAGGTTTAGTGATTGACTTGATTGACAATGGCGGCGGTTCGATGGAAGAAGCCATAAAATTGGCGGGAATGTTTATTGATTATGGTCCAATTTCGGTTGTTATTGATCATACTAAAGAGAAATCAGTTATCAATGATCCTTACAAAGGCATGATTTACAGAGGTCCAATTGTGATTTTGGTGAATAGCAATACGGCTTCTGCAAGTGAATTTTTCTCTTCGATTATGCAGGATTACAATCGCGCGCTTTTGTTAGGAAGCAATACGCTTGGAAAAGCCACGATGCAGACTATTCTTTCGCTTGACGAAAATAAAAATACTGATTTCCTTAAAATTACAATTAATAAATTCTACAGAGTTACAGGAAAAAGCCATCAATATATTGGTGTTACGCCAGATGTTGTTCTTCCTGAATTTTATGAGGATGTTTATCAAAAAGAAAGTGATTTCCCTACTGCGATGAAAAACGATAGTATTGAACCGTTTTTAAAATTCAGACCGTATGTAAAACGTGCTTTAATTGATAAATTGGCCAAAAACAGTTCATTGAGACTGGCTGATAATTTTTATTTTAATGATATTAAAAAAATCAATCTAAAAATAGATCAATTGATCAATACGCCAAAAGCAGAAATTCCGATGACTTTAGATGCCATTTTTAATCAAAAGAAAGTGGTAAATTCTCTTTGGACAGAAATCAATACTTTTAATGACGAAAATAATCCGCTGGATGTTTACAATTCTTCTGTAAATCAGTTTTTATTGGGCGCTTATCCTAATGATAAAACGATTAATCAATACCAAATGGATAATTTAAAAACAAATCCATACCTCAACGAAGCGGTGAATATTATTAATGACTTTAATTTTTCAAAATAGAAATTTTTGTTTCACGTTTTTTTTGTTTCAGGTTTCAAGTTAACCGCAAAGTGCGCAAAGTTGTACCAACTTGAAACATGAAACTTAAAACTTGAAACAAAATAGCGATTTTGATTTTGGATAAATAAGGAATAACCTTTATTTTTGCATCACAAAACTAAAAATTAGAAATGGGAAGAGCGTTCGAATTTAGAAAAGGAAGAAAAATGAAACGTTGGTCTGCAATGGCCAAAACATTTACCAGAATTGGTAAAGACATCGTTATGGCTGTTAAAGAAGGCGGCCCTAACCCTGACGCCAATTCTAGATTAAGAGCTGTTATACAAAATGCAAAAGCGGCCAACATGCCAAAAGATAATGTTGAGCGCGCGATTAAAAATGCCAGCAATAAAGATACTGCCAACTATAAAGAAATTTTATTTGAAGGATATGCTCCTCACGGAATTGCGATTTTGATTGAAACTGCATCTGATAATAACAACAGAACGGTAGCAAACATTCGCAGTTATTTCAACAAATGCAACGGTACAATGGGAACTCAGGGTTCTGTTGAGTTTATGTTTGATCATACTTGTAATTTCAGAATTGCAAATAATGGTCTTGATGCTGAGGAATTAGAGCTTGAATTAATTGATTTTGGTGCCGAGGAAGTTTTTGAAGATGAAGACGGAATCTTGATCTATGCTCCTTTTGGAAGTTTTGGTGCTTTACAAAAGGAATTAGAGAACAGAGGTTTAGAAATTTTATCTTCTGGTTTTGAGCGTATTCCTCAAATCACAAAAGAATTAACTGAAGCTCAAATCGCTGACGTTGAAAAACTAATCGAAAAAATTGAAGAAGATGATGACGTTATGAACGTTTATCATACTATGAAAGAGGAATAATATTTTCTTTTTATAAAAATTTTAAAAGCTCTGAATTTTCAGGGCTTTTTTGTTTTGTTAAAATTCATGCAGAAGAAAGCAAAATATTATAAAAAGTAAAATAAACTATTATATTTGTCGCAATCAGATCATAATTCCTTAAAACAAAAACAAACATGCAAACATCAAAATACACAAGATTTGCCGTAATTATTTTGGTAATCGTATTTGTAGTGCTTAGTGTAATAAGCTAATAAAAATCAAAAAGCCTTCTGAAATTCAGAAGGCTTTCTTTTTATAGAAAATATAAAATTACTTTTTTGGAGTGTTTGTTACTTTAATCAAATACGTTCCTTCTGGCAAATCGCCAATATTAGAAGCGTTTGCTCCTATTATTTTTTGTCCCTGAGAGAAAACCTCAACACTTTTACCACTTTTAGAAGTTTCGGCAGAAGCAGCCACAGCGGCAGCTGGGAGCTTTACAGGTGCAGGAGCAGCTTTTTTATCTATACTTGAAACTGGCACTGGCGAAGCCGCTACTGTTTTAGCCGGTTTTGAACTGTTATAGGATTCCATAACCTGCTCGTCTGTCATAGCAACCGTATACAATTTAATATCGTCGATATCAGCATTGATGCTTGTTGCTGTATTTAGTTTTCCGATGTTCAAAATATAACCTTTGGTTGAACGCGCGATTCCCTCAGTAGATTTTAGCAATTCGCCATTACGATAAATTTTTGAACTATTACCATCATAAGTAATGCTGTACAAGTACCAGATATCCTTTAAAAGCGGTGCAGAAACAACCACATCATTTCCTGGCCCCCATCCCGCAAGGTTTGCCTCAGAATTACCTCCGGCTGCCGCTTGCTGCGTTAATCCGAAATATTGTCCATTTGCTGCAGTACCATAACCTAAAACATGATTAACGGCATTTATTGCATTAAATTTAACCCAAACCGATATTGTTCTTGGTTTATTTCCCTGTGGAAGATCGCCTACTACAGCCTGATAAGCTTTGTTAGAAAGTCGCAAAGCTCCTTTAGGGGTACCCATTCTGTCATTTACAAAAACTGGAGTACCTAAAAAGGAAATAGTATTATCTGCGCTGCTTAAATTTCCGTTGAAATTAAATTCCTGAACGGGATTTTGTGCATTAGAATTTAAAAAACTTACAAACATTAAAGTGAGTAATATTTTTTTCATAGGTATATACATTTTTTACTGGATGATATCTTTTTATAATGATTTATTTGAAAGCAAATTTGATCATTCGAATTTTACAATTACAAATTTTTAAATATTTTATTTATAAATTTTGTTAAAACTATAATTTTAATTCAGCATAAACAAACAAATCCTACATACAGATACAGAATTCTCACAAAATATAAAAATTTATAGTTATAAAGGGCTAAAAAAAAGCCTTCTGAATCCAAAAGGCTGTTTTCTAATTCCAAAAAATCTAATTGCTACTAAACAATATTTAAAAACTAACTAACTATTTAAAAAAATTAATTGATGGCCTTATTTTGATGTTATTTTTTTTGACGGAGCATTTGAAATCTTTAATAAATAGGTTCCTTCAGGAAGATCATTTATTGTCATTGAATTATTTCCTACTACTTTTTGTCCTTGCGAATACACTTCAATATTTTTACCTCCCACATTTACATCTTTACTCACAATTATATTACCTGAAGTAGTTTTTGCTGTTTTAGATTTTACAGTGCCTTTTGTTTTAGGAGCTGCTGCAGCTTCTGCGACTACTATTAAAGGTTTAGAGCTGTTATAAGACTCCGAAACCTGTTCATCTGTCAAAGCCACATCATAGATCTTTAAATCGTCTACATGTGCATTTATACCAACTGATGTGTTTATTTCGCCTAATCTAAAAATAGTTCCTTTTGTAGAGCGTTTTAAACCGTTTATGTATTTTAATAATTCTCCGTTTCGATAGATTTTAGAAACTGTCCCGTCAAATGTTACGGTATATTGATACCAAACACCTTTTGCTAATGGAGTTGAGACAATTACATCATTTGCTGCACCCCAGCCCGCTAAACTTAAATCTGAATTAGAAGAAACTGTAGACTGCTGCAGTAAACCGAAATACTGAGCATTGTAAGCTGAACCATAACCCCAGATATAATTTGCAGAAGCTATGTCATTAAATTTAACCCAAATACTAACCGTTCTTGCTTTATTGCCTTGCGGCAGATCATCAACCACGGCTTCCAGTGCTTTATTATTTAATCTTTGAGCATTTCCGGCAATTCCTGATCTATCGGGTACAAACTCATCTGACCCCATGAAAGAAATTGTGTTAGATTCATTATTTAAAGTCCCATTGAAATTAAACTCCTGAATTGGGTTTTGAGCAGTCGCATTCAAATAACTTACAAACATTACTGAGAGTAGAAATTTTTTCATAATAGCAGAATTTAGGGTTATAAATAAAGTGTGTCATTTATACACAGCTAAACTATACTATTATGTTTTTCGTCGAAAATTTTTTCGTTAACCTACCTAAATAATCGTTAAAATAACCAAAACTGATGATTTTGTCGACAAAATTAGTTTTAATTATACTGTAGAAGTAATTCTTAAAATTATAAATTAACCTCAATTTCAATTAAAATATCTTACGTATAAATACGGTATCTTCAATCAAAATGAAATAATTAACATTTGTAGAAATTTAAACTTTTAAAATAATTGTAAACCATTTATTGAATTTCTTAATCACTTAAAAGTCAGCATAAAAAAACTCCATTCGCAAAACGAATGGAGTTTAATATTTAGAAAAATAGTAATCTATTTTACGAATTCAATTTTTTGGGTTTCTTCTTCATTAACACTGTCAAAGAATCCTTGTTCGTTCATCCAGTCATCACTGAATACTTTACTCATATAACGTGAACCGTGATCAGGGAAGATTGCAATAATATTGCTGTCTTTTGTAAATTCACCTTCTTCTGCATATTGTTTAATCGCCTGCATTACTGCTCCAGATGTATATCCAACAAATAAACCTTCTTTACGAGTGATTTCTCTTGCAGAGTGAGCACTTTCTTCATCGGTAACTTTCATGAATTTATCGATGATATCAAAATCTGTTGCCGAAGGAATTAAATTTTTACCTAAACCTTCTATACGATACGGGTAAATTTCTTTATTATCGAATTCTCTTGTTTCGTGGTATTTTTTTAATACTGATCCAAAAGCATCTACTCCTAAGATTCTAATATTCGGGTTTTGCTCTTTTAAGAATTTTGCTGTTCCGGAAATTGTTCCTCCGGTTCCGCTGCAAGCAACAAGATGTGTGATTTGTCCTTTTGTTTGTTCCCAGATTTCGGGACCTGTAGTGTTGTAATGGGCATCAATATTTAGCTGATTGAAATATTGATTGATATAAACTGAGCCCTTTGTTTCTTCGTGTAATCGTTTTGCTACATTGTAGTATGATCTTTCATCATCTGCAGATACGTGAGCCGGACAAACATAAACTTTTGCGCCTAAGCTTCTCAGCATGTCAATTTTATCTTTGGATGATTTTGAACTCACGGCCAAAATACAATTGTAGCCTTTTATAATGCTTACCATGGCTAAACTAAAACCTGTATTCCCTGATGTAGTTTCAATTATGGTATCGCCGGGTGATAATATTCCTTTTCTTTCGGCTTCTTCAATAATATATAACGCTATTCTATCTTTTGAGGAATGACCTGGATTAAAAGCTTCTACCTTTGCGTAGAAATTTCCTTCTAACTCTTCGGTGATTTTATTTAGTTTAATAAGCGGGGTATTACCTATTAACTCTAAAACATTATTATAAGCGTTTATTTCTTCTTTCATAAAAAAATAGTTAATCGAAGGTGTTTTTTACGCGCCTTGATAGGTTGCAAATTTAACAAAAAATTTCTAATTAGCTTTTAATTTTTTCTAAATCTAATAAAAAAGTAAATTCTTTTGCTAAGTCTTTTAAAGCCTCAAAACGTCCTGAAGCCCCGCCATGTCCCGCGTCCATATTAGTATCTAAAAACAATTGATTATTATTTGTTTTTAAAACTCTTAATTTAGCCACCCATTTTGCTGGCTCCCAATATTGTACCTGAGAATCATGTAATCCTGTCGATACATACATATTAGGATATTTTTGTGCTTTTACATTGTCATAAGGTGAATACGACAACATATAATCGTAATATTTTTTATTGTTTGGGTTTCCCCATTCGTCATATTCTCCTGTTGTAAGCGGAATGCTGTCGTCCAGCATTGTTGTAACAACATCTACAAAAGGTACCTGGGCTATAACTCCGTTATATAACTCTGGTGCTTCATTTACGATTACACCCATTAAAAGTCCTCCTGCAGATCCACCTTCAGCATAAAGATGTTCTGGTGACGTATATTTCTCGTCTATTACAAATTTAGAGCAATCGATGAAATCTGTAAAGGTATTTTTCTTTTTTAACAGTTTTCCGTCTTCATACCATTGTCTTCCTAAGTCTTCTCCTCCTCTAATGTGCGCAATTGCATAAACAAAACCGCGATCTAATAACGAAAGTCTTGTTGAAGAAAAATAAGTATCCATTGTAATTCCGTAAGAACCGTACGCATACAGCAATAACGGGTTTTTACCATTTTTATTCAATCCCTTTTTATAAATCATCGAAATTGGCACTTTTACACCATCTCTTGCCGTTGCCCAAACGCGTTCTTCGACATAATTTTCTTTGTCAAATTTCCCGCCTAAAACCTGTTGTTCTTTTAGAATTTCTTTGGTTTTAGTTTTCATATTAAAATCAATTACAGATGACGGCGTAGCAAGCGATTGATAGCTGTAACGCAGAATATCGGTATCAAAATCAATATTTGTTGTCGTAAAAGCATTGTAAGTTTCACTTCCAAAAGGCAGATAATAATCCGGTTCATCGTTCCATGGCATAATTCGAATATGATTTAAACCATTCGAGCGTTCTTCTACAACTAAATAGTTTTTAAAGATCTCGATATCTTCTAACAAAACATCTTCTCTATGCGGAATTACATCAACCCAGTTTTTTTTGCCTGTTTTATTTTCAGGCGTTTTCATTAGTTTAAAATTGGTTGCTTTGTCTTTATTTGTTAAGATATAAAATGAATCTTCATAATGAGAAATGCTGTATTCTAAACCACGAACACGAGGCTGAAACACTTCAAATTCCCCATCCGGATTATCTGAATTCAGTATCCTGTATTCTGTCGTTAAAGTACTCGATGAACCAATTACAATATATTTCCTTGATTTTTCTTTACTTACCGAAACATTAAAAGTATCATCTGTTTCATCATAAACTAAAACATCTTTTTTAGAATCAGTGTTTAATTTATGTCTAAAGATCTTATCAGATCTTAAAGTAACTTCGTCTTGTTTGGTATAGAAAATGGTTTTATTATCATTTGCCCAAACAGAAGCTCCCGTTGCATTTTCGATTTTATCTGATAAAATTTCTCCTGTTTCAAGATTCTTGATCTGGATGGTATAAATTCTTCTTCCCACGATATCAGTTCCAAAACTGGCAAATTTATTATCAGGGCTTATACTTAACCCCCCCAGTTTAAAATATGCGTGGCCTACAGCTAGTTCGTTACAGTTGAACAGAATTTCTTCTTCTGCCGAAAGGCTTCCTTTTTTTCGGGCAAAAATTGGATAATCTTTTCCTGTTTCAAAACGTGTAATATAAAAATATCCGTTATAGAAATAAGGAACTGATGAATCATCTTCTTTAATTCTGCCTTTCATTTCTTCATACAAAGATTCCTGAAAATCTTTAGTATGAGAGGTCACTTTCTGATAATATTCGTTTTCTTTATTCAGGTAATCAATAACTTCCGGATTTTCTCTGTCATTCAGCCAAAAATAATTATCGATTCGGGTTTCTTTGTGTTTTTTTAATGTTTTTGGAACTTCCTTGGCTTTTGGAGCCTGTATATTTTCTTGCATTGATTGAGCATTTGTTTTTAAATACGAAGGAGCAAAAGTAGTACAAACACAACAGAACAAAATTAATTTTTTCATAAAATATTCCATTGATTTAATACAGCAATATACTAATTTTGTATGAAATAATTTAAAAATCAACAAAAAATGGATTTAATGGGAATGATGGGTAAACTTAAAGAAACCCAGCAAAAAATTGAAGATACTAAGAAACGCCTTGATACTGTTTTAATTGACGAACAAAGCGCCGACGGATTATTAAAAATTACAATTACTGCCAATAGAAAAATAAAATCAATCTCTGTTGATGATTCTCTTTTAGAAGATAAAGAGCAACTGGAAGATTATTTAATTGTAACACTAAATAAAGCTATCGAAAGAGCAACAAGCGTTAACGAAAGTGAACTTGACGCTGTCGCAAAAATGGATATGCCGATGATTCCAGGGATGGATAATTTGTTTAAGTAAAGTGACAAAGGTTCAGAGTTGCAAAGGGACAAAGGTTTTTCTTATTGTAACCCAAAAAAAAGACGCACTATTTTTATAGTGCGTCTTTTTTTAACCTTTGTCCCTCTGAACCTTTGCAACTTTGAACCTCTTTCCTAAATTTTCGAAAACATCTCCAAAACATACGTATGCATTACTTCTTTATAATCTAAATGGGTAACGATTCTTAGTTTGTTGTGTCCTAAGGAACTTATTAAAATATTTTTTTGTTTTAATTTTTCAATCAAAAGCTGGTCGCTGTAACCTTCGGCTAATGAAAAAATTAAAATATTTGTTTCTACGGGCTCTACAGATGCAATCCAGGATTTTGTGCTTAAAATTGCTCCTATTTCTTTGGCTCTGCGATGATCTTCTGCTAAACGTTCAATATTATTCGCCAATGCATATAATCCTGCTGCGGCTAAATAACCAACCTGACGCATTCCGCCTCCTAATATTTTTCTGATTCTTAATGCTCGGTGAATATCTGCTTTGGTTCCCAATAAAACAGAACCAATTGGTGCGCCTAAACCTTTTGATAAACAAACCGAAATAGTGTCGAAAATAGCTCCAAATTCCTTCGGATTTTGTCTTTTGGCAACCAATGCATTCCAAATTCTCGCTCCATCTAAATGGAATTTCAAATTATTAGCATCGCATACTTTTTTTATTTCTCTTAAATCTTCTAATTCATAACAAGCTCCGCCCCCTTTATTCGTCGTGTTTTCAACACAAACTAAACTCGTTAACGGACTATGATAAAATTCGGGATCATTAATTGCGGCTGCCACTTGTGCAGCATTTATCATTCCGCGGTTTCCGTCTAATAAACAGCAGGAAACTCCACTGTTAAAAGAAACTCCGCCGCCTTCATAATTATAAACGTGAGCATATTTATCGGCAATTAATTGTTCTCCGGGTTGAGTATGCAGTTTAATTGCGGTTTGATTCGCCATAGTTCCCGACGGAAAAAAAAGTCCAGCTTCCATACCAAAAAATTCGGCTATTCTTGTCTCTAATTCGATAACCGTAGGATCTTGTTTGTATACGTCGTCGCCAACCTGAGCGTTAAACATATACTGCAGCATCTCATAAGAAGGCTTGGTAATGGTATCGCTAATTAAATTTATTTCCATATAAAAACTATATCTATTTTGGACAGCAAAATTACGTATTACTGTTTGTTATTAATCCCAAGTTTTAATAAATTTTAACTTGTGAATTACTTAGAACCAAATTAACGTAATATTTATAAAAAACATATAAAACTAGCATTAATAATTTCAAAAATTGATCTCTCGTTTTCAAAAACAATTCTATCTCCTTAAAAGGCCTTTTAGAGTTTATCTTATTTTGTATCATAATTTAATGCTGTATTCTAAAAACTAAATCTTATTTTTGTATAACGAAATTACGCATTGGTTTTTTGAATAAACCAACGTAATATCTGCAAAAAACAAATAAAACTACTTATTAATTTATGACAACAGCCGAACAAGTAAAAGGTATTGTGGAGCGCCTTGGTGCGTTGAGGAGGTATCTTTGACGTTGATGCCAAGCTAATCGAAATTGCAAACGAAGAAGAAAAAACTTTTGCGCCTGATTTTTGGAATAATGCCAAAGAAGCAGAAAACATCGTAAAAAATCTTCGAAATAAGAAAAAATGGATTGAGGATTATGACAAAGCTGTAACGCTTACAGATGAACTACAGCTGGCTTATGATTTTTATAAAGAAGGGGAACTTTCTGCAGATGAATTAGACGAACAATATGATACTACGCAAAGTCATATAGAAAACATCGAATTCAAAAACATGCTTTCTGACGAGGGCGACAGTTTAAGTGCTGTTGTGCAGATTACTGCAGGTGCCGGCGGAACTGAAAGCTGCGACTGGGCAGGAATGCTGATGCGTATGTACATGATGTGGGGCGAAAGTTATGGCTATAAAATAAAAGAACTTAACTTTCAGGAAGGTGAGGTTGCCGGAATAAAAACGGTAACTTTAGAATTCGAAGGTGATTATTCTTTTGGATACTTAAAAGGAGAAAATGGTGTTCACCGTTTAGTTAGAATCTCTCCTTTTGACAGTAATGCCAAACGTCATACTTCGTTTGTATCTGTTTATGTTTATCCGCTTGTTGATGATAGTATCGAAATTGACATTAATCCTGCCGATATCGAAATTACAACATCTCGTTCAAGTGGTGCCGGAGGGCAGAACGTGAATAAGGTTGAAACGAAAGTCCAATTAGTTCACAAACCAACCGGAATCCAGATTCAGTGTTCTGAGACAAGATCACAGCAAGATAACAGACAGCGTGCTATGCAAATGCTTCGTTCTCAATTGTATGAAATTGAGTTAAAAAAACAACAAGCACAGCGTGCTGATATTGAAGCCGGAAAAATGAAAATCGAATGGGGTTCGCAGATTCGTAATTACGTAATGCAGCCTTATAAATTAGTAAAAGACGTTCGTACAGGTTATGAAACCAGCGATGTCGACGGTGTAATGAATGGTAATATCGATCCTTTCCTAAAAGCATTTTTAATGATGATGGGACAGAAGGAGGAGGAATAAGTCACAGTGTTCAGTATTCAGTATTCAGTTTTTAGTGTTCAGTCTCGGTTTACAGTCACAGTAAACTTGAAACGTGAAACATGAAACCTTAAACTAAAAAGAAAAGATCATGATAAAATGGGCAGATGTAATTCATTTTACAAATAAAGGAAATCCGGCTCCGGAAAAAAGAGTGGAGAAAACGGAAGAAGAATGGAAACAGCTTTTAACTCCGGAAGAATATCAGGTAACACGTTTAAAAGGAACTGAAAGATCTTTTAGTTCTGAATTATGTAGTTTATTTGATCCCGGAATTTACGAGTGTAAATGCTGCGGAACGGTTCTTTTTGATGCAAACGAAAAATTTGAGTCAGGAACTGGCTGGCCATCTTTTACTCAGCCAATTAAAGAAAATGCAATTGGGTATCATGCTGACAAATCATACGGAATGATTCGTGTTGAAGTTGTCTGCAATGTGTGCGATGCGCACTTAGGGCACGTTTTTCCAGACGGACCAGAACCAAGCGGTTTACGATACTGCATTAACGCAGTTTCTCTATCGAAAATTAAAGAATAAATTCAGTAAGCGATTCCTTTTTAAAGTGAATCGCTTTTTTTTAATATCCACAAAGAGAAACAATTAACAAAACAAATGTAAATCATTACTTACCAAATAAATATATTTTTTTTCTGAAATCAGTTTTTAAGATAATTCATCCGAAAATATAACAGCCATGATTCAATTCATTAAAAAACCTTCAAAAAATTAATAGTTAAAATGTTAATTTTGTAATATTTAGACTTCTATTTTAAATAATTATTAAGAAACATAAAAATTTTATTAGGTAATTAAAATCTATTTTATTTTATTTGACGAAAATTAACCCTAAGTCGAATAAAATTTGTCAATGAGATCGTATTCAATTCAAGAAATTAATGAAGTAATTAATGGTGTAATTTACGGCACTACTTCACAGAGCGTTACCGCAACAGAGCAATTAGAAAAAGCTACAACTTCAGAAATTTCTTTTATAGGAAATAAGAAATATGAAAAGTACTGGTCGACCTCAAATGCTTCAATTGCTGTCGTAAACGAAGACATTTCTATTGAACCTGGAGAAAATCGCGCTTTTATTAAAGTGAAAAATGCCGATTTAGCCATGTCGCAAATTCTTGCCCTTTTTGCCCCGCCTACTCCAATTTTTCATAATAACATCCATAAAACAGCTACTATAGACGAAACAGCAATTATTGGCGAAGGTGCTAAAATTGGTGCCGGCTGTTATATTGGACCAAAAGTTGAAATTGGTGCCAATGCGGTAATTTACCCAAATGTTACTATTCTGGATGAATGTACTATTGGAAAAAACACTATTATTTGGTCTGGAACAGTTGTTCGTGAACGTTGTCATATTGGAAGTGATTGTATCATTCATCCAAATGCAACAATTGGTGCTGATGGTTTTGGATTTCGTCCTTGTTCTGAAAAAGGCTTAGTGAAAATTCCGCAAATTGGAAATGTAATCATTGGTAACGGTGTTGAAATTGGAGCAAATTCTTGCGTTGACCGCGGAAAATTCAGTTCAACAATTCTTGGAGACGGCTGTAAAATTGACAATTTAGTTCAAATTGGACATAACAGTAAATTAGGCCGATTCTGTATTATGGCTGGAAACAGTGGTTTAGCAGGTTCTGTAACTTTAGGAAATGGTGTTATCATTGGCGGAAGTGCTTCTATTAAAGATCATACCACTATTGGCGACGGAGCTGTAATTGGTGCCGGATCTGGTGTTACCGGAGATGTTCCTGCAGGAAAAACAATGTTAGGTTATCCGGCTGTTGAAGCTCGTGATGCTTTAAAACAATGGGCAATGCTAAAACGAATGGTTTGCGCTCCTAAAAAATAATCTGCAATTCTAAATATTTTTAAACACATAGAAACATAGATTTATATCGTTTCAATTTGTTAGAGATTAAATAAATGACACATCATTACACATAGCTATGTTTGTTAATGCAAGTGAAACGCCTTTTTAGAGAAACAAAATCTATGTTTCTATGTGTTTAAATTAATTATACGCAATCGTTTATATAAAAAAACATCCGCTGCAACGGATGTTTTTTGTTTTTATAAAGGTTCACATTCAAAGCCAATTACTTTCATTAAAAAAATTACCTTTTCGATAATATCATCTTTACATTCAAATCTTAGAATATTATCGCAATCCTCAAGATCAAAATTCCATTTTGAGTTAGGAAATAACTGATTCAGTTTTGGTGTAACCTTCTCCACTTTCGAAATATTATCAACATTTGTTTTGAATACAAAAATCATAACTAATGGTTTTGAATTTTACTTAAAATTTTAGAATCAATGTAAAAAGTTCCAAACGGAATCACGCAGGCCAAAAGTACTTTCCATGTTGTGTCTTTAAATTTCCAGTTCTGCTCTACTCCAACGCTCAATGTATTAAAAATAAAAAGCAGAAATAAAGCACCATGAACTGTTCCAACTGGTCTCGTTAAAAATGGCATTTCAAAAATATATTTCATTGGCATTGCTATAAAAAGCAAAATCAAAAGTGAAGTTCCTTCCAGAAATCCTATAATTCGTAATCTTCCGGTATTTGTTTGAAGTAAATTTTTCATAATTATCTAAAATAAGGTCGGTTTGCAAGAGGTGAAAATGGCCACGGAATGGCAATAAAAATAATTAGTAAGGCGACAGAAAACCATAAAAGCATCGTCCTGAATTTTTGATCATCAACAAGTTTTCTTTTGGCTAAAGCCGAACCAATTGTAATGAAAACTATTGCGATTAACATTAAGGCAATGTGAATAATCCCGAAGAACGAAGCATCTAAATTTTGAACCGCTTCTTTAAAATTCTTCCAGAAATATTTCACAATCGGGCTTTGCACATAAACTAATATTCCAAAAATAAGCTGAATATGAGCAATTGTAGCCGTCCAATGCCGGATGAGGTTATCTTTCTTGGTAAAAGGAAGTTTTTGAGAATAACCTTTGTAAGCTGTATAAATAGAATATAACAAGCTTACCAATACGAACCATCTTATAAAAGAATGGCATACTAAAAGAGATTGATACATTGTTTTTTGATTAAGACAATGCAAATATATTTAAAAACATACTAAGTAGTATGTTTTAAATATATTTTTATTTCAAACCATTCAAATAGCTTTTAAGCTCCTTTAAATAAACAAGATAAGACGAATTATCATTTTGAAGTTTTCCAAAATTTCGTATTCCCCAATAACCGGAAAGGATAAAAAAAGCGACTTGTTCACTCACTACATCTTTGCGAATCAAACCCGATTCTTTCCCTTTTTCTATTGAATTTATAATTTTCTTTTTCCATAAATCGACCAATTCGGCCAAAGCTTCACTAAACCTATTATTCCAGGGCGTCATTTCCTGTGTAAGATTTCCAACCGGACAGCCATATTTTACCTGCAAAAAAGGATCTTCGAGTAATAAATACGAAATCATATTATAAAAATCCTCAACTGGATTTTGAGAAGCTTCAGTTGGTTTTATAAAATTTTCCTGCATAGTCGGTTTTAGAATTTCTTCTATAATCGCAATTCCCATTTCATCTTTAGTTTTAAAATGGTAATAAAAAGCGCCTTTTGTAACTTGAGTTGTTGCAATAATTTCATCAATACTTGTGGTTTGATAACCTTTGGTATAGATTAATTCAAATGCTTTATGGAGAATCGTAAGTCGGGTATTTGCAGCTTTAGACATAAAAAATACTAGTTAGTATGAAAAAGCAAATTAAAGAAAAATAATTGGTGTAATTAGTTTTAACACATAGAAACATAAATTCAGCAAGCATGAAAAGGCATTTCAATTGTTTAATTAAGCTATGTGTTAGAAACTAGTTTCTTTTTACCCCCTTCTTTAAACTATAAATCCTATGTTTCTATGTGTTTAAATAAAAAACTTATAAACTTTTTCTTAATTCACAAAGCAATCGGTTTATTTCAATGGATTTTGTAAATTAGCCAACACTATTTTGTAAAATCAATATTATATCATGGATTTAAACTTCAATAAAAACGAAGATCACAATAAACTATTACTTTCAGAACTAAAACAAAAATTTGCCAAAGTAAAACTAGGCGGCGGCGAAAAACGAATCGAAAAACTACATGCCGAAGGAAAGATGACGGCTCGTGAGCGTATCGCTTATTTATTAGATGAAAATTCAGAAAATATTGAAATTGGCGGTTTTGCCGGAGAAGGAATGTACGCTGAACATGGCGGATGCCCTTCCGGCGGAGTTGTTATTAAAATAGGATATATAAGAGGGAAACAATGTATTGTCGTTGCTAATGATGCTACCGTAAAAGCTGGTGCATGGTTTCCTATTACAGGTAAAAAAAACCTGCGTGCACAGGAAATTGCAATGGAAAACAGACTTCCTATTATTTATTTAGTAGACAGCGCCGGAGTTTATCTGCCAATGCAGGATGAAATTTTTCCTGATAAAGAACATTTCGGACGCATCTTTAGAAATAATGCTCAAATGAGCAGTATGGGAATAACGCAAATCGCTGCCGTCATGGGAAGCTGCGTTGCCGGAGGTGCATATCTGCCAATTATGAGTGATGAAGCTTTAATTGTAGATAAAACGGGCAGTATTTTCCTTGCTGGAAGTTATTTGGTTAAAGCTGCAATTGGAGAAACTATTGATAATGAAACTTTAGGCGGCGCAACAACACATTGCGAAATTTCCGGAGTTACAGATTATAAAGCTAAAGATGATAAAGACGCTTTAGATAAAATCAAAAATATAGTCGATAAAATTGGCGATTTTGATAAAGCGGGATACAGCCGAATCAAAGCTGAAAAACCTGCTTTAGAACCAAAAGACATTTACGGAATTTTACCAAAAGCGAGAAACGAACAATACGATATGATGGAAATCATCAACCGTTTAGTCGATAATTCAGAATTTGAAGCTTATAAAGACGGTTATGGTCAATCGTTAATTACGGGTTATGCCCGAATTGACGGCTGGGCAGTTGGAATTGTAGCCAATCAGCGTAAAGTGGTAAAAACCAAAAAAGGTGAAATGCAGTTTGGCGGTGTAATTTATTCTGACAGTGCTGATAAAGCAACCCGTTTTATTGCAAACTGTAATCAAAAGAAAATTCCGTTAGTATTTTTGCAAGACGTTACCGGATTTATGGTAGGCTCAAAATCAGAACATGGCGGAATTATTAAAGACGGTGCCAAAATGGTAAATGCCGTAAGTAATTCGGTTGTACCAAAATTTACTGTTATTGTAGGGAATTCGTATGGAGCAGGAAATTATGCTATGTGCGGAAAAGCCTATGACCCAAGATTAATATTTGCGTGGCCAAGTGCAGAACTTGCTGTTATGGGCGGAACGCAGGCTGCCAAAGTTTTAGCACAAATCGAAGCTTCTTCGCTTAAAGCAAAAGGAGAAGTTGTCGATGAAGCCAAAGAAACAGAACTATTCAACAAAATAAAAGCACGTTACGACGAGCAGACTTCGCCTTATTATGCCGCATCAAGATTATGGACAGATGCAATTATCGATCCGCTGGATACCCGCAAATGGATCTCAATGGGAATCGAAGCTGCCAACCATGCCCCTATTCAAAAACCATTTAATCTTGGCGTAATTCAGGTTTAATATTCCACAATTATAGATAACGTGTTAAATAAATAGTAAAAAACTTATTTTCAGATACTTAAATTAAGTATATCATTAAAAATTAGTAACTTTATATATATAATTTTTAATCACGTAGTATCATGGAAAATGTCAAAAGCTTAAATAAGTGGGCAAATGCCCATACTTATTTACCAGTAGATTTAGTACGTATAATATTGGGTGTTTTTTTATTTATGAAAGGAGTTTCTTTTGTAACAAACGTTCAATATTTACATGATTTAATATCTCCAATTGATCGGTTCGGAGGCGGAATGTTTCTTCTGCATTATATCGCACCGGCGCACATGATTGGAGGCATAATGATTGTTTTTGGGCTACTTACCCGCTGGGCAATTGCAGCTCAATTACCAATACTATTTGGAGCTGTTCTCGTAAACTTTATGGGACACATGCATTCTGAAAGCTTAATTCTTGCAATTGTAGTTTTACTCATTTGCATCTTCTTCTTATTTTACGGAGGAGGAAAACATTCAGCCGATTATTATTTTAAAATGCAGCAATAAAAATATTTTATCCTCAACTTTTAAAAGTTGAGGATAAAATATTAAAGTCATTTTTAAGAAGTAATTAGCACTTAAAATTTTATTTATTGTGTTTTATGAACTAAATTCGCCACAATGAATTGGATTCGTAAAACCATACTTTTTGTATCACTTTTGATCATAGGACTTTTTGCCGCTCAGGCAAACGAACTTCCTGTGCAAAAAGCGGAAACCCAAAAAACGGATACCAATTTCTCTAAAGAAACCGCAGATTCATCAGCATTTATTCAGCCACAGGGAAGTTATCACTTTGCGGCAAATATTAAGACAGATCATCTCGCGTCAATTAAATGGTTTGATTCCTTACTTATAGTTGTTCCACAGCATAAAGTAATAAAATCAGCCTTTAACTTTACAAACCCATTTCCTGCACAGAGCAAAAAAATCTCATTAATGCTCTATGCCTTCCATTTTTTCTGGTAATTAAACTTTGAAATTTTAATCTGGCGAAGCAATTCTTCACCAGCAATTAAACCGTTTCTATCCCGAAACTGTTTACTATTTCATATTATTTACCAAATTTTAAAAAAGAAACATGGAAACAAGTGTAACCATAATTGGTATTGTGATTGCGGTCATAGTAGCCATTCCCATATATTTTTCAGCACGATCGAGCAAAGCAAACAAAACAAAAATTTTAGACATCAAGAAAAAATTCAATCCAAATAATCCTCAGGAATTTGATTTGACTGAATCTCAAAGCAATAAAACGTTAACGATCGATCAAAAAAACAGAAAGTTTATTTTGATGAACTTCAATCCAAATCAACAAGAATCAACTTATGTCGATTTGAAAAGTGTTTCATCTTGCAAATTAGTTTTAACTACAGAAGGAAACTCAGATACAATTGTAAAAATTGATTATGAATTTCAGGATAGAGAAACTTCTAAAAAAATTACAATTCCATTCTATGATTTTGATGATGACCGCATCAAACAAATAAGCGCCTATCAGGATCATATGTTTGCGAAAAAATGGCTTAAAATCATTCAGGATTCTATTTAGTGTTAGTTATTTAATTCAGTAGAAAGAGGCTCTTTATGAGTCTCTTTTTTTTGTCTCATACATGATATTTGTCATTTTATGTCTGTGGTTCAAACAGTAATTTTGATATAAACTAAATCCGTCTTTATGAAAATTTCATTGACCCAGAAATACAATGTACCTGGCCCAAGATACACTAGTTATCCTACGGTTCCTTATTGGAATGAGACCGCTTTCACAGTTGGAGAATGGAAAACATCTTTTCAAAAAGCATTTGCCGAAAGCAATTCAAAAAATGGAATTAGTCTCTATATTCATCTTCCTTTTTGCGAAAGCATGTGCACCTTTTGCGGATGCAACAAACGAATTACAAAGAATCATTCTGTTGAAGAAAAATACATTCAGGCTCTTTTAAAAGAATGGAGTTTGTATTGTAAACAACTGCCCGAAAAACCTTTTATTAAAGAAATACATTTAGGCGGAGGAACGCCTACTTTTTTTTCAACCAATAACTTGGAACATCTTATAAATGGTATTTTTAGTTTTGCTAATAAAGCTGAAAATCATGAATTTAGTTTTGAAGGACATCCTAATAATACAACTTACGAGCAACTCAAAAAATTATATGATTTGGGCTTTCGCCGAGTGAGTTTTGGTGTTCAGGATTATTCAGAAAAAGTACAGAAAGCCATTAATCGAATTCAGCCTTTTCATAATGTTGCGAAGGTTACTTTTTGGGCAAAAGAAATTGGTTATAAATCTATCGGGCACGATATTATATTTGGATTGCCTTTTCAAACATTAGATGATGTTGTTGATACCGTTGAGAAAACAAATTCCTTAAAACCAGATAGACTGGCTTTTTACAGTTATGCTCACGTGCCGTGGATTAAAGGAAATGGACAACGCGGATTCAACGATGAAAATCTTCCAAAAGATGCTGAAAAACGACAGCTTTATGAAATTGGCAAACAATTGCTTTCAACCAATGGTTATAATGAAATTGGAATGGATCATTTTGCTTTATCTTCAGACAGTTTATTTCATGCTGCGCACAACAAAAAGATGCATCGAAATTTTATGGGTTATAGTGCTTCAAAAACACAACTTATGATTGGTTTAGGTGTTTCTTCAATCAGCGACAGCTGGTATGGTTTTGCACAAAACACTAAAAATTTGGAAGATTATTATCAGTTATTAGAATGGGATCAGCTTCCGGTTGTAAAAGGTCACATTTTAACTGATGAAGATCTTATCATTAGAAAACATATTTTGAATTTAACATGCGAGCTTGAAACTTCCTGGAGTAAAAATTCTTTATATTTTAAAGAATTGCCTCAAGTTTTAATGGACCTGAAAGAAATAGAGAACGATCAATTAATTGTAATTGAAGAAAACAGAATCAAAATCACTGAAGCCGGAAGACCGTTTGTCCGTAATATTTGTATGGCTTTTGATTTACATTTAAAAAGAAAATCACCGGAAACAAACTTGTTTTCGATGACAGTTTAATGACAATTAGGAGTTCCCTGAACAAACAAACTCATATTTGAAGGAGATAAATAGGGAATTCCTAAACCTAAACCTCTTAGAATAAATAATACTCCAATTATAACGGCAACATAGGGAATTGCTTTTTGAATTTTACTTCGAAATGGTAATTTTAATAATGAATTGACGTAAACTACAACTGTCATTAACGGAATAGTTCCTAATCCGTACAATAACATATACAAAATTCCAAAGCCGGCACTCTGCATAGCGATTGCTCCAAATAAAGCAACATATACCATTCCGCATGGCAAGAATCCGTTTAACAAACCAATTGTAAAAAGAGATTTGTAGCTTTTCTTTTTAAACTGGCTTCCTAAACTTGTTTTTATATTTGAAATAACTCTGTAAACGGGTTTTGAGAAATTGTATTTGGCGAATACTTTTTCAGGTATCAGAGCAATTAAAATCATTGCAATACCAATAAAAATAGACATTTTTTGCTGCATTCCTGCTAAGAAAAAACCTTTTCCCAGTAATCCGAAGATTAAACCAATTGCTGAGTAAGCGGTTAATCTTCCTAAATGATACGTTATAATCTGTGTTACTTTTTTAGCTTCATTTCGATAATCAACTGGAAGCATCATAGCAATTGGCCCGCACATGCCAACACAATGCAGACTGCTGATAAGACCTAATATGAATGCTGAAAATAACATTTTTATTGATTTTTATTGATGAATTTTCGATTATCATGTGTCCCTGCGGGACACTTTTTTGTGGGATATTACATTTTTTTTCTACCAATGAATTGTTCCTAACGGAACATATCTCGTAAAATTTAATATCGATAAAAGAGAATATATAAAATACCTTTAGTCCCTATGGGACATTTACATATTATCGATATGTTTTTTTCTATCGATATGTTGCTCCTAACGGAGCAGATTTTATTGAAATTAATTAGCGATATTTTCCTTCGCAGCATATTATTCAAACATATCTCGTAGAGATAAATATCGGTAAAAAAGAAAATACTCGAATACTCTATTGTCCCGTAGGGACTAAACATTTTGCCCAAAAGCTAAATCAATATTAACGTATAGTCCCTACGGGACATTTTACATTATCGATATGCTTTATTTCTCCCCATATGTTGCTCCTAACGGAGCATGTTTTTTACTATATAACTAATAATCTATTTTATAAATCATTTATTATTACCGATGAGTTGTTCCTAACTGGACATATCTAGTAGAGATAAAATATCGGTAGAAAAGAAATAGTCGAGTACTTCTATTGCCCCGTAGGGACTAAACTTTACGCAAAAAAGACTAAATCACTTTACGTAAATAACTTCTTTTGTCAGGTATTTTTTCCCTTCATACTGCCATTCCATATTAACATCCCAACGACCTTTGATTAGTTTTTTATGCGGAATTAATAATGAAGAATTAGTCAAAACAATTTCTGTATTAAAATCGAATTTCTTGTTTGAAGGTCGGTACAACAAAATATTTCCTTTTATTTTATCACTTTCAAAAGTGGCAGGAAAAGTAACTTTTACACCATCTTCTTCAAACTTTACTGAAGGTTTATGCTGTAAATCATGTGCATTTTGAATTCTGGCCATTTCTTCCTGAAAATGGGTGTCGTGTTTGTAATATTCTTCTACAACCAAGTCGTTGTCATATTTACTATTCGATTGTACTTCAAAAACAAAGTATAGTATAAACGTCATAAACAAAGCAAATGCAATGACAATTCCGGTTCCCCAATTAATTTTCATAATACTGTATTTTTTAATTAAAACTTCGTGGCCCTAAGAAATTTGTAGTGGTTGTTTCCAGCAGTTCCTTGCCGTTATACACACCAATTTTTACATTCGTTTTATCACTTTCCAGTAAAACTTCATCTATTTCGATAAATAAAGTTCCTTGTGAAATAGCTTCTTTTGCCACTTTAAAATGCTCTTTCCCTACATTGTTAATTTCACCTTTCTGATCGATTAATTCAAAATGAATATCGTTATAATCTTTCATGGTTTTGTTGACAATTTTATAAGTATAAACATTACTTATTTTATCTCCTTTATGCTGAAAAAGCTGTCCTGGTAATCGCAGGATAACGGCCTGAACATCTGTTCTTAAAAATAGCATTCCAACAAAAATACCTGATAAAATGAAAAGAACGGCGCTGTAACCTTTCATTCTGGCAGTAAACCTAAAAGGTTCTTTTTTAACGATTTCATCTTCTGATGCGTAACGAATAAGACCTTTTGGCAATCCTACACTTTCCATTATATGATCGCATTCGTCAATACATGCGGTGCAGTTTGTACATTCTAACTGAGTTCCGTTTCTAATGTCAATTCCCATTGGGCAGACATGAACACATTGAAGGCAGTCAATACAATCTCCTTTTCCGGTTGAAGCTCGATCTTCTTTTTTATTGAATTTTGCTCTTCCCGCTTCTTTTTCTCCTCTCACAAAATCGTACGCAACGTTTATAGATTTATTATCTAAAAGAACGCCCTGCAGCCTTCCGTAAGGACAGGCAATTATACAAACCTGTTCACGGAACCAGACAAAAACAAAGTAAAAAACTCCGGTAAAAATAAGTAGTGCAATAAAATTACTCGCCTGCTGAATTGGACCTTGTTCCACCATTAATAGTAAAGAATCACTTCCCACTAAATAAGCCAGAAAAATATTTGCAATTCCAAAAGAGATCAAAAAGAAAATCGTCCATTTAGTCAATCTTTTTCTGATTTTTTCAGCGTTCCATTCCTGTCTTGCCAAGCGGGATTGTGAACCGCGGTCGCCATCAATCCAATATTCGATTCGTCGAAAAACCATTTCAAGAAAAATGGTCTGCGGACAAATCCATCCGCAAAATATTCGGCCAAAAACAACGGTAAATAAAAGTACAAAGACAACGCCAATAAGCATTGAAATTACAAAGAGGTAAAAATCTTGCGGCCAAAAAGGGAAGCCGAAAATATTAAAACGACGTTCAATAATATTGAACATCATAAACTGGTTTCCGTTTACTTTTATAAACGGATTTATTATCAAAATTGCCAATAAAATGTAACTGACAATTTTTCGGTAATCATAAAATTTACCAGACGGTTTCTTTGGAAAAATAAATTTCCTTTTACCACCTTCATCTATAGTTCCAATGGTATCTCTAAAAGCTTCGTCTGGTAAATTTGACATGATATTCTAATTATTTTTTAACTGCTGTGGTATCTTTTTTTGTCGCTGCTGCATCTGTTTTAGGCGCACTTTCGTCTACCCAAACTTCTCCTTCCGGTGCTTTTGGATCTTTTGGATTTGATCCTTGCAGTGATAAAATGTAACTCGCCACTTTTTGAATTTCTTTTGGTTTCATACCATTTGTTTTCCAGGAAACCATTCCTTTTCCATCACGTCCACCATTGGTAATAGTGTGGAATACATTTTTAATTCCTCCACCTAAAATCCAATGATCATCTGTTAAGTTAGGTCCAATTTGCCCTCCTGCATCTGCTCTGTGACAGGCTGCACAATTCATTGCGAAAATTTCTTTTCCTTCTGCTAAACTTGCATCATCAGTTAGTAAAACAACCGTTTTTTCATCCATTAAATCCGGAGCGGTTTTTAAGTATTCTTCGACATCAATTTTAGCTTGTGCCATTTCTTTTTTAAGTTCCATTTCCTGATCATCGGCTCCTAAAACATCGTAACGGACTACATAGATTACTCCAAAAATGATACAGATATAGAATAAGTAAACCCACCACGGTGGTAAATTATTATCAAGCTCTTTGATTCCGTCATAATCATGATCCATCAATAAATCAGCTTCTTTAGACATTGGTTCTGTCTTAGTAAGCTTATGCATTAATTCTTTGAACCAAGTGCTTTCCTGAAGACTTAAACTATTTTCGTAATCTAATTTTGCTTTTTCTTCTGGCGACAATAGTTGATACATTACCTTGTTTACAGCAGTAAGTGTAACTTCGATCGCAACTAAAATAAACAGAAAAACAAGTAAAAAGACAGATACCATTGGGTATTTTATAAAAGCAGGTCTGTCGCCTGAATCTATGCAATATTCCATCAAAGCGAATACGATGAAGAAAATCAGCGGTACTCTAACATATACTGGGAAAAACTTTTTCATTTTTATCTATCTTTTGAGATTATAACTTGCCCTTCTTCTAAAGGTATATTACTCATTTCCTGAATTTTATCTTTTTTATAAGAGAACACCCAAATGCCTAATCCTACGAAAAAGAAAAAGAAGATCAAGAGGGAAAGTATCGGGTAAATTTCTACACCCGATATCGTTTCCATATTGTGTTTTATTTGTTCAAACATAATGCTGTTATTTAGTTTCTTTTACTTTAATATCAGTACCAAGTCTTTGTATATAAGCAATCAAAGCGACAATTTCTCTTTCATTCATAGGAATGAATTTTTCACCTGTTGCAGCTGCTTTTTCACGGCTTTTTTCATAACTTTTTACAAAGTCAGGATCATTTTCTAAACTTTTCTCAATTTTAACCGCCTGAGTTCTTAAAGTTTTTTGTGCGTTTGCAACTTCTTCTGCCGAATAAGGAACTCCAAGTGAAATCATTACGTTCATTTTCTTTTGAGTCAATGAAATGTCTAAAGGTTTATTATCAAATAACCATTTATAACCCGGCATAATTGATCCTGCAGATGTACTTTGCGGATTCCACATGTGGTTAAAGTGCCAGTTATCATTGTACTTACCTCCTACTCTTAACAAGTCTGGACCTGTACGTTTTGATCCCCATAAGAATGGATGATCGTAAACAAATTCTCCTGCTTTTGACTGAGGTCCATAACGTTCCACTTCACTTCTAAACGGACGAACTGATTGTGAGTGACAGCCCACACAGCCTTCTCTGATATATAAATCACGTCCTTCAAGTTCTAATGGTGTATATGGCTTTACACTTGAAATAGTTGGAATATTAGATTTCACCATAATCGTTGGTACGATCTGAATAACTCCTCCAATTAAAATAGCGATTGTAGCCAAAATGGTTAACTGAATTGGTTTTCTTTCTAACCATGAATGGAATCTTTCTCCACTTAATCTATTACTGCTGATTTTTTGTAATGCCGGAGCTTGTGCTAATTCATCTTCGATTGTTTCACCAGCTCTAACTGTCATGATAATGTTGTATACCAATGTCAGCATTCCTATTAGATACAAACTACCTCCAATTGCTCTCATCCAATACATTGGCATAATTGCAGTTACAGTTTCAAGGAAGTTTCCGTAAGTTAAAGTTCCGTCTGGATTAAATTGTTTCCACATTGATGCTTGTTGAAAACCAGCCACATATAAAGGAATTGTATATACAATAATACCAAGGGTACCAATCCAAAAATGGAAGTTTGCTAATTTTTTAGAGAATAATGCTGTTTTAGTCATTCGTGGAATCAACCAGTAAATAATGGCAAATGACATAAATCCGTTCCATGCTAAAGCACCTACGTGTACGTGTGCAACGATCCAGTCTGTATAATGCGCAATAGCATTTACATTTTTCAGCGATAACATTGGTCCTTCAAAAGTCGCCATTCCGTAACCTGTAATGGCTACTACAAAGAATTTCAAAACTGGTTCTTCACGAACTTTATCCCACGCACCTCTTAAAGTTAAAAGTCCGTTGATCATACCTCCCCAAGATGGAGCGATAAGCATTATTGAAAATGCGACACCTAAATTTTGGGCCCAGTTTGGTAATGCTGAATATAGTAAGTGGTGAGGCCCTGCCCAGATATAGATAAAAATTAAAGACCAAAAGTGAATAATAGATAGTCTATAAGAGTAAATAGGACGATTTGCAATTTTAGGAACGAAGTAATACATCAATCCTAAAAATGGCGTTGTTAAGAAAAATGCAACCGCATTATGTCCATACCACCATTGTACTAATGCATCCTGTACACCAGCGTATACGGAGTAACTTTTTAATCCTGAAACAGGAATTTCAATATTGTTGAAGATATGCAATACAGCAACTGTTACAAATGTTGCCAGATAAAACCAAATTGCTACATATAAATGACGCTCTCTACGACTCAGCATGGTTCCTATCATGTTAATTCCCATTACAACCCAAATTAACGCTATAGCAATATCAATAGGCCATTCAAGTTCTGCATATTCCTTCGAAGAAGTATATCCTAATGGTAATGTGATGGCTGCGGCGACAATGATTAACTGCCAGCCCCAAAAATGCAGATTACTTAAAAAGTCACTAAACATTCTGGCTTTTAGTAATCTTTGCATTGAATAATACATACCTGCAAAAAAAGCATTCCCAACAAAGGCGAAAATAACGGCGTTTGTGTGTAAAGGCCTTAAACGACCATAACTAAGCCATGAAATCCCATCTGTAATATTGGGAAAAAGGTACATAACCGCCAGGGTCAGCCCCACTAACATACCCACAACTCCAAAAAGAATGGTGGCGTAAATGAATTTTTTTACAATTTTGTTGTCGTAATAAAACTGTTCCATTTCCATAATTTATACTTGTTTTTCTTCGATTGGTGAATTATTATTTGGGGAAATAATTTTGGTCTCGTCATCAAAAAGGATTCTGACCGAGGGCGTATAATCGTCATCATATTGTCCGGATTTGACAGCAACGATAAAGGCAATAAAGAAACAGACTGCCACGAAAATACTTACTGAAATTAAAAGATAAATAACACTCATACCGTAAATTTATGTTAACAAAATTACTAGGTCAGTGGCGTTTAAAATATGATAATTATCATGCTTATAGAAGAATGTTAAAATTAAGTAAAATAATCTTACAAATTACGTAAAATCAATTTAAATTCTTACAACTGAAGTAATTAGACATAAAAGTAACGAAGCTAACAATCGTAATTGTACTTAAAGGCATAATGATTGCCGCAACAATAGGAAGCAAATTTCCCGTAACAGCAAACGTAAGACCTACGATATTATATAGAAGTGACAGGCCAAAACTCATTTTAATAATCAGGATCGATTTATGAGAAAGTTTTAAGAAATAGTTTAATCGTGAAAATTCACCTGCATCGAGAATTGCATCGCAGGCAGGAGAAAATACATTTACATTTTCAGATACAGAAATACCTACATTGCTTTGTGCCAAGGCTCCCGCATCATTTAAACCATCTCCAACCATCATAACATTCTTTCCTGTTTCCTGCAGTTTTTTAATAAAGTCTAATTTCTGTTCTGGTTTTTGATTAAAAACGAGTTCGGTATTTTTAGGTAAAATAGCTTCGAGATTTTCTCTTTCGCCATCATTATCTCCAGAAAGCACTTTTATATTATAGTCTTTGCTAAGCGTTGCAAATAACTTTTCAAGGCCTTCGCGATATTGATTTTGGAAAACAAATTTTCCGTAATAGATATTGTCTATTCTAATATGAAGCGAGGTTCTTTCTATTTCTGAGGATTCTAAAATTGGGCTTTCAACAAATGATGAAGACCCTATTTTCACTTCTTTTTCTTCGGCGAAAGCCAAAATTCCTTTCCCAGTAATTTCCTGAAAATCATCAATTTTAACTCTGTCATATTCTGGTAAAAAGTCATACAGCATTCTGCTTAAAGGATGATTTGAACATCGGAGCACATTTTTTATTAATTGTAAATTTTTATCTGAAAAATCAATTCCTTCGTATAGAATATTAGATTTTTTATTAGTCGTAATCGTTCCGGTTTTATCAAAAACAATAGTATCAACTTTAGCCAATTGTTCGATTACTAAGTCGTTTTTAAGATACATTTTTTGTTTTCCCATTATTCTGAGAATATTTCCAAAAGTAAACGGGGCCGTTAACGCAAGTGCACAAGGACAAGCCACAATTAATACTGCTGTAAAAACATTAAAGGCAATATTGACATCGATAAATATCCAGTAACCAAATCCAGCAAAGGCAATTAGCAATAAAATTGGTGTAAAATATCGGCTTAAAGCATCTGTAATTGTTTTGTGTTTTTGTTCTACTTTTTTCTGAAAAATTTCGTTACTCCATAATTGAGTCAGATAACTTTGCGAAACAGAATGCAAAACTTCCATTTCGATTACTTTTCCAATTTGTTTTCCGCCGGCAAATATTTTATCTCCTGATTTTTTTGTGATTGGAACAGCTTCTCCGGTAACGAAACTATAATCAATTTCGGCCTTTTCGCTCATTAAAATTCCGTCTACGGGAATTAATTCCTGATTCCGAATCAATAATCTGTTTCCTTTTAAAACATCATAAATTGGAACGCTTTCTTCTGAAAAATCAGCATTTATTCTGGTTACCGCAATTGGAAAATAAGATTTAAAATCTCTTTCGAAACTTAAAAAACTATAGGTTTTTGTTTGAAACATTTTCCCCAGCAGCATAAAGAAAACCAAACTGGCCAAACTGTCAAAAAATCCCGGTCCGTGATCCATCAGCATATCATAACTGCTGCGGATAAACATTACAATAATTCCCAAAGCAATAGGAATATCAATGTTTAGCATTCTGGTTCTTATACTATGATAAGCTGAAACGTAATAACCGCTTGCAGAATAGAAAAAACTCGGCAACGCTAAAAGAAAAATTAAAATCCTGAAAAACGGTTTATAACTATCTAACCAGAATTCTTTGATTTCGAAATATTCTGGAAAAGAAAGCAGCATAATGTTTCCGAAGCAGAAAAAGGCAACGCCTACTTTATAAGTTAAACTTCTGTCTACTTTATTTTTGCCTGTTTCGTAATTTTCTAAGCTAATATAGGGTTCGTAACCTATTGAACTTAATAAGTATACAATTGATTTTAGGGAAACGGTTTCTGAATTGAAGGTGATTCGAACCTTTTTTTCGGGGAAATTAACTTGTGAAGCGCTGATTCCGGGCTGTAAACGATTTAGGTTTTCGAGAATCCAGATACAGGAACTGCAGTGAATATGCGGAATATTTAATGAAACTATTGAAGTATTTGCTTCCTGAAATTCGAGAACTTTAGCTAAAATTGCTTCGTTGTCTAAAAAGTCATATTTGCCCTGAATGTCTTGAGGAGTAGCTCCAGGCGATTTTTCGAAATCATAATAGCAGGTTAAATCATTTTGACTAAAAATTTCGTAAACTGTTTTACAACCAATACAACAAAACTTTTTTTCATCAAAATTGATCTCTTCATTTTTAGGAATAGTCAGCCCGCAATGAAAACAACTCTGCTCGCTCATAATTTGTTTTTTAATTTGCAAAATTCAAAAAAGGCAGTGACTATAACTATGACATTTATCATGTTATATTGAAATCTAATCCTAAAGTAATGAAATAATTTGTCAAATTGAAATAATACCTTTTTCTACGCATTTTTAAACGTAAAAGTACTTTTAAACCGCAGGAATTGGTTAATTTTGCTCCAAATTACTCCTGCTATGAATAAATGTGATCAATGTATTGTTCGTCAGCTTTCTTCTCTAAAAGCCCTAAATAAAGATGAAGTTATAAAATTAGCTAATAGCAAAACTACCTATACGATTAAAAAAGGCGAAGCTATTTTTGAAGAGGGCGATGTTACAAATGGCGTTTTCTGCGTTAAGGACGGAGTTGGAAAGCTTTCAAAATTGAGTGCCAACGGAAAAGATCAAATTGTTAAACTTGTAAAATCCGGAGAACTTTTAGGGCAGCGTTCCATGATTAGCAATGAACCTGCAAATTTATCTGCAAAAGCTATTGCTGACATGGAAGTTTGTTTTATTCCGAAATCAGAAATTATCCATTTCTTTAATAACAATAATCAGTTTTCTTTGAATTTGATGCAGTCTGTATGCGAGGATTTGAAAGAATCTGAAAATGATAAAATTGCTTTGGTTCAAAAAACGGTCAAACAGCGTTTGGCAGAAACTTTATTGCATTTACATAATGAGTTTGGAGAAAATGAAGATAAAACCCTAAAAGTACAGCTTACCAGAGAAGAACTTGCCGGAATAATAGGAACAGCAACTGAAAGCTGCATCCGCTTATTATCTGACTTTAATAAACTGGAATTAATTGAATTAGTAGGTAAAAAAATAATGCTTAAAAATGTAAAAGCATTAAAAAAAATGGCGGAATAAATTACTGCTTTTTAGCTTCGTTCCAAAAAACATCCATTTCTGCCAGAGTCATATCCATTAAAGGTTTTCCTAATTCACCTGCTTTGCTTTCTAAATATTGAAAACGCTTGATAAATTTTTTATTCGTGCGTTCTAAAGCATCTTCCGTATTTACGTTTAAAAATCTGGCATAGTTTATCATCGAGAATAAAACATCTCCAAATTCTGCTTCGATTTTATCCTGATCGCCGGCTTGAACTTCAACCTGTAATTCGTCTAGTTCTTCCTGAACTTTATCCCAAACCTGATGCGGTTCTTCCCAGTCAAACCCTACTCCTTTTACTTTATCCTGAATTCGGCTTGCTTTTACTAATGCCGGTAAACTTTTTGGAACTCCTTCTAAAACTGATTTTTTACCTTCTTTAAGTTTTAGTTTCTCCCAGTTTTGTTTTACTTCTTCTTCATCTTTTACAACTGTATCTGAATAAATATGAGGATGACGGTGAATTAATTTATCGCAGATTTCGTTGCAGACATCTGCAATATCAAAATCATTGGTTTCTGAGCCTATTTTAGCATAAAAAACAATGTGAAGCAGTAAGTCTCCAAGTTCTTTTTTTACTTCGTTTAAATCGTTGTCCAAAATGGCATCGCCTAACTCGTAAGTTTCTTCAATCGTTAAATGCCTTAATGTCTGCAAGGTCTGTTTTTTATCCCACGGACATTGCTCACGAAGTTCATCCATGATAATTAATAATCTTTCGAAGGCTTTGAGTTGAAGTTCTTTGCTCATTTTTTTTATTTTAAGATACCAAAATTAAAACAATTTGTCGATTAAACGGTTCTTTCCTAAACTAAAAAAGAAGGCAAAATACCTTCTTTTTATTTAGATTGACTCTTTAATTTTTCTGCCGTTTAATTCCTTAACATTTCTAAAATTATTCAATGGCATTATCTTTTTTAAATCTGTTATCATTTTAATAGAAACTACAATTGGAGTTTTAAAAATAAACCATTGTACGCTTTCTGTACAAGGCGGTGTTGTCAATGAACCAGTATAAGTATAATAAGATCTATTTTGAGGAAGAACTTTATTGATATTAAAGTCACTATTAACTTTTACAGTATCATTAGCTTTTTTAGGCAGATACTTGTCAAGAAATTCAAAAGTTTCATTGCTTTTCTTGTCTTCTTGTGCCATAATAGAAACTACGGCAAATTTTCCGTCTTTATTTTTATGAACCATGTGAATTTCTAACGGATATCGCACACCTTTTATAGTATGTTCTGCTGATTCATGAAAATGAAATTGCTTTAATTCGTATTGATCTCCATTGATTACGATATAATCTCCAGGTTCAAAATCGAACTGAATCGTGTGCCCATTATTGACAACATCGTGAATTTTTGTTTTTAGATTGTAATGAAAATCAATAGGTTTTATTGTTTTATCTTTTTCTGTTTCTACTATATCAATTGGAGATTGTGTTTTTCCTCCGCAATCATTCTGATCGATTTCTGACCAATGATCTGGCCCTGCTTCACCTTCGTACTCCCAATGTTTCTTGTTCTGTTCGGTTTTTGTTGTATCTGATGAAGTTACAGATTGTTCTGTTTCTTTTGATTTGTTATTGCAGGCTGTCGCTAATACTAAAGCTGCTATTATGGCAAAAATTTTCATTTCCTTTTTCATTTTTCCTATCATTTAAAATTTAGTTTCAAAGCCAAAAAAACAATTTCAAAAACAACTGCGAAAACAATGCATTCATTTACAAATGCACAAACAATCAAATCCAATTTTACGTTATTATTAAATATTATTTTTCTTACAAAATTATATTTTAAAACTTAAATAGCAACTAATTTTAAATAAAAAATCCCGTTAAGAAATATCTTAACGGGATCAATATTTGAATTCAGAAAAAATTATTTTTCTTCTTTTTTAGCTTTTGGCTTTTTAGCAGCTGGTGCTTTTTTTGGTTTCTCTTCAACAACCGGAGTTTCTTCCGGAGCTTCAGCAGCAGCTGGAGCTAAATCAGTAACTAAACCTTTAGCCTGAAGTGTGTTGTACCAGTTTAATACTTTTTTAATATCTGAAGGATAAACTCTTTCTTCATCATAATCCGGTAAAATTTCTTTAAAATAAGCAGCTAAAGTTGCATTATCTTCTTTGTGAGAAATCGCCTGACCTTTGTTTTCTTTAGCAGCAATTTTTTGCATTACTTCAGTCAATGGTTTTTCTCCTTCGTGTGTATAAATTGAAATTTCTGATAGTAAGCTTACGTTACTTTTTAAGTTTACTGTAATTTTTTTTCCGTCTAATAATGATTCTGCCACAAAACCTGTACGAGTCTGCACTTTCAATACATATAAACCTGGTTTCCCAGAAATGGCTAAAATTTTGTCTAAATTCATGTTTATTAAAATTAGTATTAAGAATTTTTGTCTTTTTATTAATGTTCTAAATTATTAGAACTTCTTATCTTCCTTTCTTTGCTGCAGCAAATTTCATTCTGTATTCCTGAAAAGTCTTGCCTTCGGTGATGTTTTTTAATTTCTTTTGAATCAAACGCTTTTTTAAAGAAGATATTTTATCCGTAAATAAAATGCCTTCAATGTGATCGTATTCGTGTTGAATAACTCTTGCGATTAAACCGTCAAAAACCTCTGTTTTCATTACGAAATCTTCTTCACAATACTCAATCGTAACAGTTGGTTTTCTGTAAACATCTTCTCTAACGTCAGGAATACTCAAACATCCTTCATTAAAACTCCACTCTTCACCTTCCTCTTTAACGATTTTAGCATTGATAAAAGTCTTTTTGAAACCTTTTAAGTCTTTCTGTTCATTTTCTGGTAAATCCTCATCGTCGCTAAAAGGAGTTGTATCAATAACAAATAGGCGAATAGGAAGACCAACCTGCGGTGCTGCAAGTCCAACTCCTAAAGCATTATACATGGTTTCATACATGTTTGCTATTGTCTCTTTTAAGTTTGGATAATCTGGCGTAACTGCCGTTCCTACTTTTCTTAAAACAGGATCACCATATCCTACAATTGGTAAAATCATTTGTAATTATTTAATGTTTTATCTAATGAAAACCTTATATTAGGGTTAACATATTTCAGCTGGCAAAAATAGTAAAAAATAGTCAACGATTAGCTGTAAAGGCACATTATAACAAATTTTTATATGCTTTGGAAAACTCCGCTATAATTATGCCAAAATATTTCGTACAATTCTTAACTTTGCTAGTAAACCTCACAATATGTTTGATCGAATCTCGAAATTTACCAACAGTACTTCCTTTTTAAATGCATCAAAAGTTACTATTGCTTCGGTTGTACCTGTTGTAATTTTGAATTTTTTAGGGCATTTTGAAATAGGTTTTACGATTGCGCTTGGTGCTTTTTATACGTATCCAAGTGATATTCCGAGTTCATTAAGCCACAAAATCAAAGGATTAATTGTTGCTTCTTTAATTGTTTCGGGTGTAAATTTATTAGTAAACCTAGCTTATCCTTTTCCTCTTTTATTTTATCCGTTTTTAGGTTTTTTATTGTTTTTATGTTCGATGATTTCAGTTTACGGACAGCGTGCTACTTTGGTTTCGTTTTCTGCTTTATTGTCGATTTCTTTATCATTTGGGCATTTGCATACGGGCTGGGAAGCTTTGCAATATTCAGGATTTATTTTTACAGGAGGAATTTTATATCTTATAGTTTCACTGGTTTTTCATTTTGTACAGCCTTATAAATATGTAGAATTACAAATTGCCGAGGGTATAAAACTGACTGCAAAGTATTTAAAATTAAGAGGTGATTTATGGAGCCCGGCTGCGGATCGTCAAAAAATTATAGAAAAACAATTAGCAATACAAGTTGATCTTAATTTGATTCATGAGGATTTGCGTAAAATGCTGATTGGAAATCAAAATGCATCTGCAACTACAACGCAGAATCGAAAAATGCTTCTGGTCTTTATCACTTTGGTTGAAATTCAGGAATTAGCGCTTTACACGTCGTTTGATCACAGTAAACTTCATGAAAAATTTGCCAAACATCCTGAGGTGCTTCGTACGTATCAAAATGTTGCTTACAAACTAGCTTCTACTCTTAAAAAACTTTCAAAAAACGTACACCATATTGCGGTTTATGTAGATAAAAATGATTTGAAAAATGAATTAGATGCGCTTGAATTTGCCATTTTTGATTACGAAAAAACTTTAGGTAAAGAAGAAGCTGCAGAAGGTGTCTTGATGCTGACCAATATGCTCAAGTATGCTAAAAATCAGGTTGGAAAAATTAAAATTATTCAGCGTGCTTTCTCGCTGGCAATGCAGTCTTACAAGTTGAAAGATAAGGACAAGGAATTAGAAAAATTCTTAACACCGCAATATTATCCTATAAGAACCCTTATTGAAAATTTCAGTTATTCTTCGTCCATATTCAGGCATTCGCTTCGATTAACGATTACGATTTTAATTGGTTTTATAATCGGGAAATTTCTGCCGTTTCAAAACGTATACTGGATTTTATTGACGATTGTAGTAATCATGCGTCCCGGTTATGGTTTAACAAAAGAGCGTTCTTATAACAGAATCTTCGGAACTATTTTAGGAGGTCTTCTCGCTTTTGGAATTGTTTCTGTAATTCAAAATCATGTTGCTTTAAGTATTTTCTCAATTGTATGTATGCTTTTGGGAATTTCGTTTACGCAGATTAATTATAAAATAAGTGCCACGTTTGTAACGATGTATGTGGTTTTTATTTACGGAATTTTAACGCCGAATGTGGTTGAAGTTATTCAGTTTAGAATATTAGATTCACTTGCGGGAGCAACTTTAGCTTTTATTGCCAATCAGTTTTTATGGCCGGCGTGGGAATTTATTAATACGCCAATTCATATTGAAAATTCGATACGTGCAAATCGAAATTATCTTAAAGAAATTGCTGATTTTTATAATAAAAAAGGCGAAATTCCAACGTCTTACAGATTATCCAGAAAAAATGCTTTTGTTGAAATAGGAAATTTAATGACTTCTTTTCAACGAATGATGCAGGAACCAAAATCGAAGCAGAAAACAATGCCGCTGGTTAATAAATTGGTAGTTTTAAATCATTCACTTTTATCAGCTTTAGCGTCTTTATCGACTTATATTCAATCACATCAAACAACATCGGCATCAGAATCTTTCAATTATATTATAAAAACTATTTTACAAAATCTGGAACATTCGATTTCTATTTTAAGAAATGAAACAATTATAACGGATACTTTTTTTGATAAAGAGGATGTGACTTTACAGTTTGAAGAACTTAAACGTAAAAACTTTACTCGCCTTGCAACTGATGATGAATTGGATAAAGAAACACGTCAGGCTAAAATGCAGGAAGCTTCGATGGTTATCGAACAATTGATCTGGATGAGTAATCTTGCGGAGAAAATTTTAAAAATAACGAAAGAATTAAAAGCGGTAAACAACGATTAATTATAATTTATACCAATAAAAAATGAGGTTGTCTCTACTTTTGAGACAGCTCTTTTACTATAATTATTTTGTTTGTTTTTAGTGACTTAATTGATCCCTTTTTGATATCCTATTTTTCATTCCATAGGAATGTTTCGTAGGTAGAAAAAAATAAAAATCAGTCAAATCTGCGGTTCCGTAGGAACGTTTGATAGGTCAGGTTATTAAAAAACAATGCAAAAATCAAACGTTCCTACGGAACGTCAACCATTATAAAAATATAATTTTCTACCAATGAAATGTTCCTACGGAACAAGGAAGTATGTAAAATAAAAAAAGAAGCTGTCTCAACTTTTGAGACAGCTTCTTTTTTTATTTTTAACGGAAGTTTTATTTAATTTTTAAAACTTCTGCTGTATGTTTTCTCATTTCTGCTAAAAGCTCTGGTTTATCATTCAGCGTTTTACCATAAGATGGAATCATTGTTTTCATTTTAGCTTCCCATTCCGGTGTTTTAATTTGGTTTGTAAAACATCTGCTGATTAAATCAACCATAATGGCAACTGCAGTTGATGCTCCCGGAGAAGCTCCTAATAATACTGCTAAAGTTCCGTCGTGTGTTGTAATAACTTCAGTTCCAAACTCCAAAACTCCGCCGCCATTTTCACCTTTTTTAATTACCTGAACACGCTGGCCTGCTTTTTCTAATTTCCAGTCTTTAGAACGTGCGCTTGGCAAGTATTCGCGAAGTGCTTTCATTCTGTCTTTTGGAGACTGACGAACCTGTTCAATTAAATATTTTGTTAGTGGAATATTATGAAATCCGGCAGAAAGCATCGGAATTAAATTGTTTGCTTTTATTGATAATGGTAAATCTAAATAAGATCCATTTTTAAGGAAACGTGTTGAGAATCCGGCAAATGGTCCAAAAAGAAGTGCTTTTTCGCCATCAATTACACGTGTATCAATATGCGGAACAGACATTGGAGGTGCACCTACGCTTGCTTTTCCGTACACTTTTGCCTGGTGTTTTGCAATAACTTCCGGGTTTGTACATTTTAACCATTGACCGCTTACTGGGAAACCTCCGTAACCGTCTCCTTCCGGAACATTTGCTTTTTCTAATAAAGGCAATGAACCACCTCCGGCTCCAATAAATACGAATTGGGTATATGCTTTTCTTTTTTGACCTGTAGCTAAATCTGTAATTTTAATTCTCCATGATTTATCCTCGCGTTGTCTTAACTTTTGAACTTCGTGATTAAAATATAAAGTTACTCCGTCTAATTTTTCAAGATAATTAAACATGCTTCTGGTTAAGGCTCCAAAGTTAACATCGGTACCAATTTCCATGTGGGTTGCCGCTAATTTTTCTCCTTCTTCTCTGCCTTCCATTACAAGAGGCATCCATTCTTTCAACTGATTAAAATCTGTACTGAAAGTCATTTCAGCAAAAATTGGATTGCTTTGAAGTGCTTCGAATCTCTTTTTAAGATATTCAACATTTTTATCTCCCCATACAAAACTCATGTGAGGAACACTTTTAATAAAATTTTCTGGAGAAGGAACTTTGTTTTCCTGCACTAAATACGACCAGAACTGGCGTGAAATTTCAAAAGATTCTGCTATGCTGATTGCTTTTTTGGGATCGATACTTCCATCTGCTTTTTCTGGAGTATAATTTAATTCACAAAAGGCAGAGTGTCCGGTTCCTGCATTATTCCAGGCATCCGAGCTTTCGGCAGCTGCCACATCTAATCTTTCGTAAATTTCAATTTTTATATCGGGCTGCAGCTCTTTTAAAATTAATCCAAGAGTTGCACTCATAATTCCAGCTCCAATAAGCACTACTTCACTATTGGAACGTATTGTATTGTCAGGCATAACAGTAATTTGTTTTAAAATGCAAAGGTACTTTTTTCAATCGCAAAAAAAAACTAATTTTTACATGATAAAAGTTAGGAAATTATAAATTTTTCTAAAAATGGAAATTTAATCAGAAATAAACTTAAAAACGCTTAGACGAAAGATAATCCTGAAGCATAATGGTTGCCGAAATTTCATCAATAAGCCCTTTATTTTGGCGTTGTTTTTTACTCAGTCCGCTGTCTATCATGGTTTGAAATGCCATTTTTGAAGTAAAACGTTCATCTCCACGAATGATTTTCATTTCAGGAAAAATATTCGAGAAATGGGTTACAAAACCATTAATCACAGATGCACTTTCTGATGGCTGCCCGTTCATTTGTTTTGGTTCGCCAATTAAAACTGCTTCTACTTTTTCTTTAGCAAAATAATCTTTTAGAAAATCAACTAAAGTATGAGTAGGAATCGTAGTTAAACCCGATGCAATAATCTGCATTTCGTCTGTAACAGCAATTCCGGTGCGTTTTTGTCCGTAGTCTATGGAAAGGATTCTTGGCATTTTGAATTTTTTATCAAAGATAGAAAGGAAATCTGTGAAACTTAGATAGAATTTCTGTATTTAATAAATTTGAAGACAAAAATAGCTTGTTCTTCAATATCAACCTCATAAACAGAAACATATCCTTTAAAAACATAATCCCTTATATTTTCATTATCAAAATATTGAGATCTTTGAAAGAGAAAAGGATTTTGGATATCCTTTTTAATTTTTTTTAATAAATCATTCTTAAATTTTTTAGCCGCTTTCGGTTTATCTTGGGCTATGTAATCAACTTGGTCTTCTAAAGCAAACAAAAAATCTTCAGTAAAATTAATCTTCATATTTAGAAATTCTTTTTTCTAAAATTTCATCAACTTCTTCTACTGTATATAGTTTTGCTGTTCCATTTTTTAAATTAGCGTAAGCTTTATGTACTTTCTTTTTGTTTTCTTCAAAATCAGGATCTTCAGGAGTTATTTTTAATTCATCTGAAGAAAATGAATTTAAAAAACTCAAGATTTTTTCTTTAATTTCCGGCTGAAACTCTAATCTAATCGCTTCCATAATACTTTCATTTTACAATACAAATATAAACCTTTTTGGATTCATGTTTTTTAAATTAAACTTAAAACCAAAAGGCCCGCCTTGAAAACTCAAAACGGACCCGAACCTAAATATTTAAAAACTAAAAATTATTCTCTTTTATCGATTAAATAATCTGTCGAAAAAACCTCTGTGCTCCTCTTCTTCTCCATCTTGTTCTTCTTCATAATGAGCAAACTTTGCCTGATTTTTTTTATGATCGTAAATTAACTCCTTAATATATTCAACATATGATTTCTTTTTTTCTTCTAAAAAACCAATCAAATATTTCTCGCTAAACTCTACGCCGCTTGCCGCTTCAATTTGAAGTAACTTTTTATACAATGGTTCAATATGCATCGCAATCACTTCTTGCGGAACAGCTTGTCTTCTTCCAAAATAATTTACAATTACACCATTTTCATCTCTTGCAATATCAAAATCCGTAATAACCCAATAATATCTTCCTGATTTTGCCAGATTTTTTACGATTGCATGAAAGTTTTTTCCGTTTTTAAGATTTTCCCAAAGCACTTTAAAAATAACTTTTGGCATATCGGGATGGCGAATAATATTATGTGGCTGCCCCATTAATTCGTAATCTTCGTAACCACAAACGTCAACAAAAACTTCATTGGCATATTCAATAATACCAAAGGCGTTTGTTTTACTCATAATTACCTGTGTTTTATCCCACGTAACTTCTTTATCGATTACCGTAACTGGAGTTCTAAGTTGATTTTCCTGATTCATTTTTGTAGATTTTATATGTTTTGGATTGGTATATTTAATGCTGATTTCTCAGAATTAATCCGGCAAAAGTAGATGGAAGAAAAACTAGAGAATCTGATATTTGTCATATTTTGATATAAAAAAAACTTTTAGTGGTGTATTATTGAAATAAAAATTATATTGAAAAACGTAATTTATCAAATTAAAAACAAAAAGTTATATTTATAACACTTTCGGTTCCGTTAACTTTTTTGCTTTTCCATAAATACGTTATCTTTGCCAAAAATTTAAACTATGAATTCTTTACAGACTATAATTGAACAAGCTTGGGAAAACAGAGCTTTATTACAAGAACAAACTACAACTGACGCTATTAGAGAAGTTATCGAATTAGTTGATGCAGGAAAATTACGTGTTGCTGAACCAGTTGGTGACGCTTGGCAGGTAAACGAATGGGTTAAAAAGGCAGTTGTAATGTATTTCCCAATTCAAAAAATGGAAACATGGCAATCTGGTATTTTCGAATATCACGATAAAATGTTGCTAAAAAAAGGTTATGCTGAAAAAGGAATTCGTGTAGTACCAAATGCTGTAGCACGTTACGGAGCTTATATTTCAAGCGGAGTAATTTTAATGCCAAGTTATGTAAATATTGGTGCTTATGTTGACGAAGGAACTATGGTTGACACTTGGGCAACTGTTGGAAGCTGTGCGCAAATTGGTAAAAACGTTCACTTAAGCGGTGGTGTTGGTATTGGAGGCGTTTTAGAACCATTACAAGCTGCTCCGGTAATTATTGAAGACGGTGCTTTTATTGGTTCTCGTTGTATTGTTGTAGAAGGTGTTCACGTTGGTAAAGAAGCTGTTCTTGGTGCTAACGTTTGTTTGACTGCTTCAACAAAAATTATCGATGTTACTGGCGATGAACCAGTTGAAATGAAAGGTTTTGTTCCTGCACGTTCTGTTGTAATTCCTGGAAGTTATACTAAAAAATTCGCTGCCGGTGAATTTCAGGTTCCATGTGCTTTAATTATTGGTACTCGTAAACCATCTACAGATTTGAAAACTTCATTAAATAATGCACTTCGCGAATACGACGTTGCGGTATAATTTATAAAGAACAAATAAATAAAAAATCCAAATTCCAATTGATTATGATTGGAATTTGGATTTTTTTTGCTTCAATTTGTAACCAATTAAAAGATTCCTTTTTTAGATGAAGATACTTGTTATTCAACAAAAAATGATTGGAGACGTTTTAGTCAGCAGTATTATTTGCAATAATCTGCGTACTGCTTATCCAGATGCTCAAATAGATTATTTGGTTTATGCTTCGACAACTCCGGTTTTAGAAGGTAATTCAAGCATTGACAACATCATTTTATTTGAAGAAAAACATCGAAAAAGTAAAAAAGAATTATTGAAACTTGGTTTTCAAATTCGAAATGAAAAATACGATCTGGTTATTGATGCTTATTCAAAATTAGAAAGCTGGATATTAGTATTTTTAAGCAACGCCAAAAGAAAAATCTCTTATAAAAAACCCGGAAGAAATTTTCTTTATACCGATAATGTTCCTTTCGCCCCTTTTCCTAAAACTAATTTAGGTTTAGCAATTGAAAGAAGACTTTCATTAATAGGACCTTTAGATTTAAAAATTCACATAGATCCAATCCCGAAGTTATTTGTTTCTGAAAAAGAAAATCAGGAAGCTTTAGCCGTTTTTGAAAAACATAATGTTCGCAAAGACAGAAAAACGGTAATGATCAGTCTTTTAGGAAGCGAGAAATTAAAAACGTATCCGCTGGAATTCATGTCGAAAGTGGTTGATTATATTGCAGATAATGCCGATGTAAATATTCTTTTTAATTATTTCCCGAAGCAGATTGAAGATGCAAAAACTGTTTTTAACGCCTGTAAACCTTCGACTCAGGAAAAGATATATTTTGATTTATTAGGCGGTGATTTACGTTCGTTTATTGCGATTATGAATCAATGTGATTTAATTATAGGAAATGACGGAGGCGCCATAAATATGGCTAAAGCTTTGGAAAAACCTTCGTTTATAATTTTTTCTCCTTGGATTGAAAAGAAAATCTGGGCTACGTTTGAAGACGAAATCCACCATTTATCAGTACATTTAAAAGACTATCGTTCGGATTTATTTGAGCAGAAATCTGAAAAAATGCTTAAAAAAGAAGCTTTGTCTTTGTATCAGGAATTTAAACCTGAATTTTTTAAAGGCAAAATTGAATCATTTCTAGAAAAAAATATCCGCTAAAAATGATTTCGTCTCCAAAACAACTTTTATCGGCTTTACTAATCACTTATAATGAAGAATCTAACATACGTGAGGTTCTTGATAATTTGGCTTTTGCCGATGAAATCATTGTCGTTGATTCTTTTAGTACCGACAAAACTTTCGAAATTGCATCGACTTACAAAAATGTAAAAATTGTTCAGCGTGCTTTTGATAATTTTGCGATTCAGCGAAACTATACAATAGATTTAGCTTCCAATTCATGGATTCTTTTTATCGATGCCGACGAGCGAATAAGTCCGGAATTGCAGCGAGAAATTATTAGTGAAATAAATCAGCCAAAAAGTGCTTCTGCTTATTTTTTTCGTAGAGATTTTATCTTCGAAAACAAGAAACTGTACTTTAGCGGCTGGCAGAATGATAAAATTATTCGTCTTTTTAGAAAAGAAGATGCACGCTATAACAACAATAAAATTGTGCACGAAAAACTAATTGTAAAAGGGGAAATTAAAAAATTAAAGCACAAACTAACACATCATTCTTATTCTGATTACGAAAATTATAAGCAAAAAATGATTTTCTACGGACAGTTAAAAGCGCAGGAAGAGTTAACAAAAAACACTAATCCTAACTTTTTTCATTTCTATATTCGACCTGTTTATCAGTTTTTAAACCAATATTTATTAAGGCTTGGATTTTTAGACGGAAGAAAGGGAATTATTATCTGTTACTTAAATGCTTTGAGTGTATCGGTTCGTTTTCAGGAACTTAAAAAAATACAGAAACAAATTAAGATTTCTTCCAGAATTTAAGTTTCTTTTTCAATCTTTTCTTTCTTGCAAATTCTTCCTGAAAAGTAGAAGTTGCCTGCCACATTTTTTCAAAAATTTCAGTTTCAGATTTATCCGTATAGAATTTAGAATATTCGTTGCTCATTACAGCAATCATTTCTTTTTTAGGCGTTAAACGGCTAAAATTATTCATGCGCTGTTCGAAACTCATATTATCGTGAAAATTCATTCGGTTTAAATCGACCAAAAAGAAACTATAGATATTGTTTTCGTTCTTTTTAATTAATGTATTTCCCGGCGAATGATCAAGAAACTCTACTCCTTTTTCATGAAGATCAAAAGTGAATTTTGTAAACTGTCTTAAAATGTTATCGTTATCAGGATACTCTGGAATTTCTACCAATTCTCTATAAGTCAGCTCTGTAACTAAATGTTCGCTGGCATAATAACTATCTTTTAAACCCACTAAATTAAAATTCTCAAGAAATGCAATTGGTTCCGGAGTTCCAATTCCTTTTTCTAATAAAATCGTGGCATATTCAAACGAACGTCTGGCTTTTGATTTTCTAAAATATCGATAAGCAATTTTGTTAACTATATTCGGAATTTTAAATGATTTGATATTAATTTTTTTTCCATCTAAATCAAACAATTTTATCTTATTACGATCTCCGTTTCCAAAAAGCTCGCCAGATGAACTAAACGTTTTGATGGTATCCAGAATTGACGGAGCATTATTTTCGAAAGAAGGATTTACTTTAAAATTCATCAGTAGTTTTTTATAAGGGGACAAAAATACGGATACGATTTAAGACTTCAAATTATTATTGTACTTTCGTAAAAAAAGAAAATAATGTCCTCAAAAAGTATCTTTCTAGAAACGCATAATATCAACAACAGAGCATCGGGTTTAGGAACTTTTAATTATGAATTAATTAAAGGATTATCTACGTTAGATTTTAATAATTACGAATTAACGCTGAACAGTGCAAAGCCGGAACTTTTAAAAGACGAATTTAAGGATAAATTTAAATACCATAAATACAGCAGTCTTTCAAGACATCCGTTGTTTAGAATTCGAAAAAAATACGATTTATGGCATTCTGTAAATCAAAACATTAAAGTTGAGCCTTTCCATAAAATAAATTATCTGCTAACTGTTCACGATATTCATTTTGTTGAAGAAGTTTCAAACGATAAAAGTCCTAAATTAAAGAAGCTTTTTGCAGAAAAACTAGAAAGATCTACTGCGATTACTTATATCTCAGAATTTGCAAAGAAACATACACACGAACATTTTAATGTTCCAAATGTTCCTGAATATGTTATTTATAACGGAAACCCAATTTCGACACTTTTAGATACTTCTGCTTTTGTTTCAAATGTTCCTGTTGACAAGCCTTTCTTTTATTGCATTGGAGATTTTATTGAGAGAAAAAATTACAGTTCGATCATTAATATGATGAAATTCATAAAAGATTTTAATTTAATTATTTCAGGAAATAACGATAAAAAATACGGTGAAGAAATCAAAAAACTCATTTCTGATAATAATTTAGAAAATCAGGTTTTTTTAACCGGAAAAGTGTCTGATGAAGGGAAACAGTTTTATATGAAAAACTGTACCGCATTTCTTTTTCCATCAATTCGCGAAGGTTTTGGACTTCCGCCAATTGAAGCGATGAGTTTTGGTAAACCGGTATTTTTATCTGATAAAACTTCGCTGCCTGAAATTGGAGGTGATGTTTCTAATTATTGGAACAATTTTGATCCTGAATATATGAAAGAGATTCTTTTTAGCGGATTAACGAATTTTGACAATAATAAAACCGAAATCGAAAATCAGCTTAAAAAAAGAGCTGCAAGTTTCGATTGGAAAGTTGCAGCTGCTGAATATTTTAATGTTTATAAAGAGATCGTAAAATAAATTCTATTTATTTAAATGTTTAAACCACTGCCCGACGTTTTTTTTCCAAATGAAAAAATCTGATGGCAGAACTTTAAAAAAGTCCAGGTTGTTTTTAATTTCATTAAAAGTTGAACCTTTAACAAATGCCAGTTTTTTCCATTTTTCCGGTTCCATGTAAAAGAAGTTTCGCATGCTTTTATAGTTGCACTCGTTTACAGTTTCCCATTTATTCAGGAATTCTTCTTTATTGATATCCGTATCATGTCCCCAATTGTTAAACTTCATTTCCAGTTCTTCTTTTGTTCTGGATATGCATTCGTGTAAAATTGGGCCTTTAAAATAAATGATTCTTTTACGGGTTTGTCGTCCTATTTTATAACTAGGATAGTTTGTAGCCACCATAATTTTGGTCGGCTTTTTAACATACAATACTCCTTTATCCAATCTTTTATATAGGTTTATAAGGCATGGAGAAATCTGAACCTGATTTTTTTCGGGATTATCCAGAAAATGACTTTTTGACTTTAAAAATTTTACAAACCCTTTAAAATCTAAAAAATATTCATCTGCATCTAATTGAATGAGCCAGTTTCCTATACCCATTTTATCGGCAAGAATTTTTCGTTCCAAAACTTCACATTGCATGCTGGTCAGTTCCGGATGATAAAAATTATCTTCTAGTATTTCTATTTTAGAATCGACATCAATCGTCCTCAACCATTGAAAAAAATCGTCTTCTATAACAAAAGATTCTCCTTTCCAGGTCTTTCTTTCTTTATCAATTGCTAAAAAAATTGAGTCAGATTCTTTATATACTTGTGGAATAGCAATTTTAAGCAATTCATAATCATACGACACTAAAAATCCGACCTGAATTTTTTTCATTTAATTAAATTTGTTAGGGGCAAAGATAAAAACATTCCGAAATTATCTACGAAAATTGCTTTCGAATTTTTAAGATAATTTTAACTTAAACATTATCTTTGCCTTATAAAACAAAAACCATGCAAATTCTTCAATTTCCTGAAATTTCTGTGATAATTCCTGTGTTTAATGCAGCTTCATTTTTGCACGAAAGCATTGAAAGTATCTTAAGTCAAACATTCTCAGATTTTGAACTTATCATATTAAACGATAAATCTACTGATGAAAGTTTAGAAATAATTAAAAAATTTCAAGCTAAAGATAATCGAATAATTATTATAGACAAAGAACAGAATGTTGGACCTGCAAACCTTAGGAATGAAGGTATTAACGCTGCAAAAGGTACTTATATTGCCTTAATGGATGCTGATGATATTGCTTTGCCAACCCGTTTTGAAAAACAAATTGAAGTATTAAAAAACAATCCGGAAATTGGAGTCTGCGGTACATGGTTTACTTTTTTTGGTTCAAAAAAGGATAAAATCATAAAGCATAACACAAATCCAGATGCTATAAAAGTATCTTTTTTACACAGTTGTAACATTGGGAATCCAACTGTAATGTTTAAGAAAGAAGTTTTAGGAGATTTAAAATTCGATAACGACTATGTTCCTGTTGAGGATTATGATTTATGGAGCAGATTATTAGCTAAAACTAACTTTTATAACATTCCTGAATCTCTGTTAAATTACAGACAGCACAATAATAACATCAGTAAAACAAAAATTGATAATGTAAACCGATCTGTAAAAAGAGTTAAAGTAAATCAATTGGCGGCGCTTGAAATTAATCCTGCCGATCCAAAAATTGATTTTTACCTAAATGCTGTTTCGTTTAAAAAAGGGCTTTCTCCAGAAGAAATTATTGAAACTATTAATGCATCAAAATTCCTGCTTTCACAAAATGAAAAGCTAGGGTATTTTAATCATGAAATTTTGCAAAAACATATCACTAAAAATTTAATCCGCATTGTTCGAAATGCAGGTTCTTATAAACTTTCATTTTATAAACATTTGAAAAATAACGAAGGTTCATTATTCCAAAAAATAAACTTCGTTGATAAAGTGATTCTCTATTTTAAATCCTTAACCGGGAAGTAATAATTAAATATTTGTTTTAATATAACGCCACAGATATTTCATTTTTAATGACAGATTGGCTTTGTCTAAAAATTCACTTATAGCTTTCTCCGGTTCTTCAATAGTTTTATACTGATCCGTTTTGCGCAATTTTAAAGCTTCAAATGCTGAAGCTTTTAATAAGGTTGCCATAACTTTTTTCATGTTATTAGTTCTGGCCTGTGGAATGTTTTCAAGTATTTCTTTTATATTTAAATAAGAAGAATATCGCTGGAAAAAAGGTGTTTTTAAGGAATAAACTCCGCCCGAATGCCATCTGTAAACTGCGCCCTGAAAATTTAGAAACGCTCCTTTTCCATTGCAAAGTGCTAATGCATAAAGTGTATTATCTTTTCCGTACTTGAATTTTTTATAATCTAAAGGATCAACGGCTTCTTTTCTAAAAAGACTTGTTAAGGTATAAGTACAATAAGGCTGAAAGAGTGTATTAAAATCAATCGTATAAACAGCTGGCAAAGTGCTGCTGAAATCATTAGGAATTAATTCTGTTTCTTTTTTGGTAAGGAAATCTGTCCATGTAATTGCATAATCAGGATTGCTTTCTAAAAAGTCTACTTGCTTTTGCAATTTTAATTCATCGATCCAATAATCATCTCCTTCGCATAAGGCGATGTATTTTCCCTGCGCCATGGGAAAAGTAATATCACTCCAAAAATTAATCTTTTGAGAATATTGATTTTCTTTCTGTAAAACGGTTTTAATAATTAAGGGATATTTTTGGGCAAATTCAGTAACAATACTGGCTGTATTATCTGTTGAAGCATCATCATGTACAATGATCTCAAATGGAAATGTCGTTTTTTGATTTAAAAAACCTTCTAAAGTTTCTGTAATAAATTTTTCATGATTAAAAGTATCGCATAAAATACTAACGATTGGTTTTTGTATATCGCCAGTCCAATTTAAAATGATGCTGTTTTGATCTCTCATGAAATAGTATTTCGGTTTTTTAATTATTTTTTGATTGTATTCTAAAAGTCTAGCTTCTTTGCCGGAATACCAAAAACGGTAGTATTCTCTTTTACATTTTTGATTACAAGACTGCAGGCACCAACTGTAGCGCCTTTGCGAACAGTTACACGCGGAAGCACAGTTGCACGGGTATTAAGGGTCGTTTCTTCTTCAAGAACAACAAAACCTCCCGTAAAAGAATAAGAACTTAAATGCGCCCATTTATGAATTTTAGTATCATGCCCCAAACCAACATAACCTTGTATGGTAACAAAATCTTCGATAATACAGTCATTGCTGATATTTGCATACATAAAAACCAGTAAACCAGTTCCCACAACAGCATTTGTATTTAATTTTGTAGAGGGATGAATTAAGTTAATAAACCTGCCTCCTTTTGCTATAATCAGTTCGGCGTAATGTTTTTTCCATGCAACAGTTCCTAATGCGCAGACAAAAACATCATCTTCTTCAATTTTATAATCTTCTACAGAAGAAATAATCGAAGGATAATTTTCAAAACCATCAAGCGCATCAGCCTTATCGTCAAGGAAACCTTTTATTACATATTCGAGATTATAACCAGAACATTGTGTCGCAAGGTCATAAACTTCACGTCCAAATCCTCTTGCGCCTACTATTACTAAATTTTTCATTATTCTATAATTAAGTTACAGGCAGCCCAAGAATATCCTATTCCAAAACCAGCTAATATTAAATTTTTAATGTTAGTTAGTTTTTCTTGGTTTTGAGCTTCGTATAAAGCGATTGGAATGGTTGATGAAACTGTATTACCACAATGTTCCATTGCAATAAAAAACTTTTCTTCAGGGATTTTTATTTTTTTTCTTAAGTGATTCAGCATGTATTTATTTGCCTGATGAAAGATAAACAAGTCGATATCATCTTTAGATAAGTTTGATTTGTCTAAAATAGCTTCTGTAAGTTTCGGAACAAATTCACCTGTAAAATTGAAAATTTCAGTTCCGTTCATGAACAAATTTTTATCGTTTCTCACGTTTCCAAATTCATCCTGAATATCTTCATTTTCATTTGAAACCGGAAAACGCATTCCGCCTTGTTTTACAATTAGGTTTTCTGCCCCTTTTCCATCGGTGCCAAAAATAAAATTACCTACTGAACAAAAACCTTTGTCGCTTGTAATTAAAGTTGCCGCGGCGGCATCTCCAAATATAGTTTTATTGCTTTTATCTTTTGGGTGAATAAATTTTGAATAGGTTTCTGAAGTAATCAACAAAACATTTTTTGCCATTTCACCAGCAATTAAACCTTTTGCTAAACTTAATCCATAAACAAAACCAGAACATCCTAAATTAAAATCTAAAGCTCCAACTGAAGTATTTAATCCTAATTTATCCTGAATGATACAAGCGGTTGTAGGTAAAAAATAGTCAGGACTTTGCGTACAAAACAACAAATAATCAATAGTAGATCGATCAATATTATGTTCTGCAAATAATTTTTCTGCCGCTTTAACAGCCATGTCTGATGAAAATTCATCATCAGCACTGATATGTCGGGAATTGATTCCCGTTTTTGAACTTATCTTTTCAATATCCCATTCTGGAAATGCCTGATTAATTAAATCATTAGATAAAATTTCTTCAGGTAAATAATATGATATGGCTTTAATATTTGCTTTCATCTTCAAATTATATGGTTGAAGTCCTTCCGCCGTCTAATACTAAATTTTGTCCGGTAATCCAGCTGCTTGCGTCAGATAACAAAAACACAATTGGGTTGGCAACCTGAACGGGATCTCCATATCCTAAAGGATATTTTTTTTCGTCTTGCTGAATTACTTCTAAAGATAAATCTTCAATCGATTTTGATGTAATTTCTGTTTTTACCATTCCCGGCGAAACGCAGTTTACACGGGTTTTACTTGATGCAAATTCGTTTGCCCAAACTTTAGAAATTGCAATTAATGCGCCTTTGCTTGCTGCATAAATTCCGTTTCCTTTCATTCCAAATAAACCGGCAATTGAAGAAACTAAAACAATGGAACTTCCTTTATTAATTTTCTTTTTTTTGAAAATCAAATTAACCAAGTAAGCAATTGAATCAAAATTGATGCTTCGCATTTCATTCATTAATTCTTCCGAATAAAATTTAACAGGCGCCAAAGACACTATTCCCGCCGAATGTACAATTCCGTCAACATTTTCGATTGTATCAACAATAGATTTAATATCTTCCATTTGAGATAAATCTGCCGTTATGAAACTATTTTCACTTCCGCATTCTTCTATTAATTTTTCCAAAAAATCTTTACGTCTTGCAATTGCTATAAAACTTCCGCCCTGCCTTGCAATTGCTAAACAAGTTTCATAACCAATTCCCGAAGATGCTCCGGTTACTAAAATTTTTTTTCCTGATAAATCAAATGGATTCATTGTATTTGCTTTTGTTCTTTTGTTTATTAAAATATTCGTAAAACTTTAAAATTCTAAATTCTTCATCGCCAAATATTGGCGAATGGTCTTTAAAGTTTTTTAAGTTAGACTGAATATTTTCTACAATTTTTTTATCCTCATTTAAAACTAAATCCAAAGAATCGTTTGAACTTGTATTTATAAAATCAATAATATTTTGTTCTGATTCGCTTAATTCTTTTTCAAATTTTGGAGCAAAATAGCGTACTCTTAAATTTGTTTTTGAAGAAGATTCCGGAAGCATAAATCCTAAATAAAATCCTTTTCCTTCAACTGAACTTACAAATGCATTTGGATAAAGATAAAAATGCAGATATCCCTGCGTTTTAAAAGTTCTTCCTGCCAAAGATTTTTCGATAATCTTATTTGGTTTTACATCTTCGCCTTTTGGAAATTCGCACCAGCTGTGTGCATCAAAAAAATCAAATTTCTCTGGCGGAACAGATCCGAATCCCATTTTTGCAAATGAATTTTCATGAACTGACGTACAATGATAGCATTCCAGAACATTTTCTATCAAAAGTTTCCAGTTTACTTTGTGCTCAATTGTATAATCGATTGTTTTTGAACCAAAATGCTGGCTTATTTCTTCAAGCGGTGTAAATATATTTCCTAAATACTGCTCTAAAGTTTTGTCGAACTTATCGTTTAATTTTAAAAAGATAAAATCGCCGCAAAAGGCAACTTCATATTCTTTAAGTCTTAACTCGTTTATATGGTCTCTTTCAAAAGAATTTCGGCACATTAAGCCCACAACATTTCCTTTTTTTCCGTAAGTCCAATTATGATACAAACAAGATGAAACCCTGTTTCCAAAAGGTTCTTCATGTATGGTATTAAATCTGTGAAGACAAACGTTTTGAAAAGACTTTATGGTGCCATTAAAATTTTGAATAAAAATTTTATCGCCGTAGTATTCAAAAGTTACAAAATCGTTGTTGTTTAATAGTTCATTTTTATGAGCTGCTAAAATCCAGGATTCATTAAAAAACAAGGATTTTTCTTTTAAATAAACTTCATCGTCTATATAATCCAGATTCTTTATCATATTTCTATTAAATCAGAAATCACAACATTATCCAGCTTAATTCTTGCTGTTCCCCAAGATAAACCAACTCCAAATCCGCAAACTATTAAATCTTTAGAAGCGTTTGTTAAACTCTCTTTTAATTCGGCAGTAATAGTTAAAGGAATTGTGGCAGAAGAAGTATTTCCAAATTCTTTTAAGGAATAAGGAACTTTTTCAACCGGCAGTTTTAATTTTTTGACAATCATTTTATTCATCATCAAATTGGCCTGATGAAATACAAAATGATCTATTTTATCAATATCAATCTCAAATTTTTCAACAAGCTTTTTTACGGTTTTAGGAGCTTGTGAAATTCCGAAACCAAAAACGTCCATTCCGTCAAGAACCAAATTGCAGGCATTACGGCTGATTCCTTCTTCAATATCTTTTACAATAAGAGAATCTTCATTTATTCTGTTTCTTGACCCTCCGTCAGGAACAATTATGGCTTTATATCCGGAACCATCTGTACCTAAATCAAAAAGTAAGTTTTCTGCTTTTTCATCAAATTCAAATGCAGTGGCACTTCCTCCATCACCAAAAAGCGGAACGGTACTTTTATCTTTTTTAGATAATAGTTTACTGCTTGTATCTCCGGCTAAAAGTAAACCTTTTTTTAAACCGGTCGCTTTCATCATTCCGGCAATAATAGACATTCCGTACACATAACCAGAACATCCCAGCGGAACATCAAAAGCAATACAATTAGTAGACAAACCCAATCTGTCCTGAAGTATAGCGGCAGAAACAGGTAAAATATAATCGGCAGTCTGAGAAACAAAAACCAGGATTTCAATTTCGTCTTTCTGCCAATTTAAATCTTTAATAAGCTTTTCGGCGGCTTCGCAGCATAAATCAGATGTGCAAATTTCTTTTGTAGCAATACGTCGTTCTTCAACTCCGGTTGCTTCAATAAATTTTTGAATTTCTTCTGATGTTAATATATCTAAATCGACATTCAGTTCCTTATTTTTAGGAACGCAGCAGGAAATACCTTTTATTGCAATATCATTTACTGAAAAAGCTGCCATTTAATTATGCTTTATTTTTAATTATTTCGAAGATATCATTTAATGAATTAGAAGATTTAATTTCATCTCCAGTTAATTTTACATCGTATTCTTCATCTGCCATTGCAATTAATGATAACGCTGTTAATGAGTTCCACTCATCTAAATCTCTAAAAACAGTTTCCTGCGTGATTAAAGCTGCATCTGTATCATCTAAAATATCTGCAAAATTTTTCAAAAAAGCGTTGATTTCCATAGTAATCTTAAATTTATTTTGTGTTCATTTTTTACATTAATCATACCAAATATCAAAAACACATCCTTATCAATTGGATTAAAACTTTAACTTCCTGTTTACCAATCAGGTTAACCAAAAGTTTTACTTCTTAAAATGTTATAATATTCAGTTATGTCAAAAATTAAGGTTTCTTTTCCTAATTTTACCCCGCAAATATAACAATAGTTTATCCGTAATGATAAATTAAACTCATTAAATCCATAATTAAATGATTCCTGTAACCAAAACTTTTTTGCCCCCGCAAGAAGAATATAATTCTTATGTAAAACGTGCATGGGATAAAGTTTGGCTAACAAATAGAGGCGAACTTACTTTAGAATTAGAAGATAAGCTTAAAAATCTTCTTGGCGTTTCTAATTTGATAATTACTAATAACGGTACAATTCCTATTCAAATTGCCTTAAAACTTTTTGGAGAAGGCGGTGAAATCATTACAACACCATTTTCATATGTTGCCACATCTGCGGCAATTGTATGGGAAAACTGCAAACCCGTATTTGTAGATATCAATCAGGATTATTTAACAATTGACGAAACCAAAATTGAAGCTGCAATAACACCCAAAACAACTGCAATATTAGCAACCCATGTTTTTGGAAATCCTTGTGATGTTATTGCTATCGAAAATATTGCAAAAAAGCACAATCTAAAAGTTATTTATGATGCTGCACATTGTTTTGGAGTTAAATTCGACAATCAGTCTGTATTTAATTTTGGAGATGTAAGCACTTGTAGTTTTCACGCTACTAAATTATTTCATACGGGAGAAGGCGGCGCTATGTTTTGCAACGATGCAGCCATTTTTCATCAGCTTTATTACAGTCATAATTTTGGACACAATGGTCCTTTGGCTTTTCATGGTTTAGGAATAAATGCTAAAATTTCTGAGTTACAGTCAGCATTGGGTCTGGCGGTACTTCCATATATGGATCATATTATTTCTGAAAGAAAAAAAGTGGTTGATTTCTATAATAACAATTTAAATTTCAATACTGTAAAAACTTTAAAAATAAGAGAAAACACAGAATGGAATTATAGTTATTATCCTGTAATTTTAGATTCTGAAGAAACTTTATTACGAGTTTTGGAAGCTTTAGCAAATAACAATATAATTCCCCGCCGTTATTTTTATCCTTCTTTGAATACTATAGAATATACAAAAGGAGAAAAAATGCCTGTTTCTGAATCTATCGCATCGCGAATTTTATGTTTACCCCTTTATGTGGGAATTTCTGAAGCCGATTTAAAAAATATAACTCAAATTATAAATACACAAACATTGTAATACAGAGCATTATTCTGTTATTATTAAAATATTTAGGTCATGAATCAAGATATAAATACTGAAGTTCACAATGCTTATGAAGTGATTAAAGAAGGCGGCATTATTCTTTACCCTACAGATACCGTTTGGGGAATAGGTTGTGATGCTACTAATCCTGAAGCTGTTGCCAAAATCTACAAACTAAAACAACGCGCCGAAACACAAAGCATGATTGTTTTAATGAATGGAGAAAAAATGATTTACAACGTTTTTAAAAACGTTCCTGAAGTGGCCTGGCAGATTATGGATTTATCTGAAAAACCAACCACTCTAATTTTAGACGAAGCCAGAAACGTTGCACATAATATTATTGCAGCCGATAAATCATTAGGAATAAGATTGGTAAAAGAGCCTTTTTGTTTCAAGTTAATGGAAAGAATGAAAAAACCATTGGTTTCGACTTCTGCAAACATTTCAGGACAGCCTACTCCTATTTCTTTCAAAGACATTAATCCCGAAATTATTAAAGGTGTTGATTATGTTGTAAAACTAAATCAGGATAAAATCGCCGGAAAACCATCAACAATTATAAAATTGACAAACGATTCGCAGGTAAAAGTTATTCGTAAGTAATTTTAGATTTTAGAGTGTAGATTTTAGATTTTTTAACACCTAGTTTTGTCATTTCGACGAAGGAGAAATCTCCACGAGAAACTCGACAAAGATTGGATTTTTGTTACGGAGTTACTTGCGGAGATTTCTCCTTCGTCGAAATGACAATGTTTGTGATTATTTTTTTAACTAAAGTTTTTTTACACCCGCTTAGCCCCTCAGCAATTCTGAATCTTTGCACCTAAAAACTAAACAACTTTAAGACTCTCAATCAACCAATCGATATCTTCTTTAGTATTATAATGACTAAATGAAATTCGGAGATTTGGTAATTTTAAATCATCATCTGAGAGCATTTCTTTTAAAACATGCGAAGGTTTTATACTTCCGGACTGGCAGGCACTTCCTCTTGAAACTGCAATTCCTTTCATATCTAAACTAAATAAAAGCATTGAAGTTTTATCTGAAGAAAAAGGTAACGTGATATTGATGATATTATAAAAATCGTCTTTTTTTCCGTTAATTCTAAAACCCGGAAAATTAAGTTCCAATTGTTCTATAAGATATTTTTTAAGATCAGAAATATGATCTCTTTCTGTGTCTAAATTTTCATAAGAAAGAGACAACGCTTTTGCCATTCCGGCAATTTGATGTACGGCTTCTGTTCCGGCGCGAAGACCTTTTTCTTGTTCACCGCCAAAAATCAACGGCTGTAAACCAGAATTTTTTCGGATAAAAGCAAAACCAACGCCTTTTGGTCCGTGGAATTTATGTGCACTTGCTAAAATAAAATCTACAGGAATTTTTTGAAGATCGATTTCAGTTTTTCCAATTGACTGAACGGTGTCTGAATGAAATAAAGCATTGTATTGTTTGCAGATCACCCCAACTCTATCCAAATCTAAAACAGTTCCAGTTTCGTTGTTTACGTGCATTAAACTAACAATGGTTTTCTTTTCATCAGAAAGCAAATTAGAAAGATGCGTTAAATCAATACTTCCGTCTTGATTAACATTTACATAATCTACCTGAATATTATAATCAGACTGCAATGCCAAAACGCTGTATAAAACAGCATGATGTTCAATTTTTGTAGTTATGATACGCTCTACTTTTAAATCTTCAACAGCCGATCTCAGAATCCAGTTATTCGCTTCCGTTCCGCCAGAAGTAAAAATAATTTCCTGCGCAGAACAATTTAAATGTTTGGCAATACTTTTTCTTGAAAGTTCTAAAACTGTTTTAGCATTTCGTCCAAAACTATGCGTAGAAGACGGGTTACCAAAATCTTCTGCCATAATTTTAGTCATTTCCTGAATTACTTCAGGTCGCATAGCAGTTGTTGAGGCGTTATCGAGGTATACTTTTTTCATTGCTGCAAAGTTATGAAATATCAATTGTCTAATCTAAAAGTTCATTTGCCAAATTTTTCACTATTTTTGACCCAAATAAAATTACGATGAAAAAATATGTAAGCCTTTTGATATTGGCTCTTTTGTTAAACGGATGCGACGACGGCGATTTAACTGTAGATACAATTAATTTTGAAGATATTCAGACTTCAGCAAAATGTCCTAATTCAAGTACTGACGAGACTGCGCCAACTCTAATTTATAAATTAAAAACTCAGGAAGCATTAATACTTCAGCTGCCGGCAAACAGTATTAAAAACGACGCTACACCAGATGGTGATCCGCTTACTTACGATATAAACAATTCAACTTATCGTGTACTTTACAGAGCTTATGACGGTAAAGTTGCAGTTGATAATATTTGTGGTACAATACCGCCAAGAACACCAAATGTAACAGAAGAATGGCAGGCTACAGCAGGTATAATTGAAATTACATCATCACAAGTTACAGGAGATAAAAGCCAAACTGACGGAAGTACAAGAATTACAGGTTACAATCATCAAATTGTTTTTAGAAATATTACTTTCTTAAAACCTGCAGGTCCACAAACAGAAGAAGAATTTGTTTTTGGAAATTACACAACTTCACCGGATCCGTTATATTTAACTTTTACAACTCCGGCATTACAATGTACAGATAAGAAACAAGTTTATAATTTTAATCCAACTTCTTTTATGCAGGTTAATAATCTGGACCAGACACTTATTAAACAAGTAGTAGGTACAAGATCTGCAGCCATAACAGCAGCAGCAAACAATATAAATTATACTACTTTTAAATCTAATACAGGTACTTTAACCAGCTCGTACTTTTGTATAACCCCGGCACCTTCTGCACCAGCTATAAGCACAGTATGGAATAGCGTAGCAGATAACAAAGGTATTGTTGAAGTTACAACAACAGCAACAGGTACAACAAGTATTGTTTATAAACATACTATTACCATAAAAAATGTTACTCTTAAAAAAGGAAACAGCAGCTTTTATTTAGCAGATAATTTTGTTCTTGGTACAATAACAGATCCACCAGTAACAGCACCAACGTCCAAAAAATAGCAAAAAAATATTCTTACAAAAAACGTCTGTTTTTTGATCCGGTTTTCTATTAAATCAGATTCAAAAAACAGACGTTTTTTTATGCTTAAAAATAAAGAATTTTAAGTCTTAAAAATTCTTTTATTTATTGTTTTGGCGAATATAAACTTCCGTCGCACCTAAGCCGTATTTTTGATAATTGGCATCCTGAAAATCAATTCCGTCATAACGACCCAATAAAAAATCAAGTTCGGCTTTTAAAATACCTTCGCCGACACCGTGAATGAAAACGATTTTTGGAATGCGGTTTTTAATCGCAAATTCAATATGTCTTTTTGCCGTTTCTGTCTGAAGCGTCAGGATATCATAATTTGACATTCCGCGTTTATTTGGAACCAGTTTTTCAATGTGCAAATCAAATTCAGGAGCCGCAATTTCGCGTTTATCTTTCTTTTCCTTGACAAAACTTCGTGGTTTTGGTTCTGCTTTTTCTTTTGAAACCTCTTCTAAATCAATTCTTTTAATAGAATTCATTAAATTACTGGAATCCTGAATTTTAAGCAATTCATTGACAAAAAATGTCATCATAAATCCATCCTCAGTTTCTATTAAAACTTCTTTATTTTTCACCGAAACCACTGTTCCGTTTATTGCTTCGTCTAATACCGAAACTTTATCTCCTTTAGTCAACATCCTGCTCCTCTTTTTCTTGATTTTTACTCGGCGTTTTTGCGCTTAACTGCATCATTCCATACATAAAAACGGCAATTGCAATTACCATTATATAGATATTTTTATCATCAGAAACCTGCTCATATAATGCAACTGAAATGGCAAGAATCATAATTAAAATTTTAAAAGCTTTCATTTTCTAAAGTTTAAGAATCCAAAAGTATAAAACTTTAAAATAGAAGTTTCTTTCTTCTGAAATGTTATCGAATATTTTTTTGTAAAATTGTAAAAAATTACGCTGTGAATTTAGAGAAATATATGATCCCCTGCCTATTCAAAAAACTCTTCGGAATTGAGTGTCTGGGCTGTGGTTTTCAACGTTCTTTATTCTTACTTTTTCAAGGCGAATTTTCGGCCGCTTTTAAGATGTATCCGGCCATCTACACTACCCTTTTATTTTTAATTTTACTGGCTTTATATTTTTTGGATAAATCCAGAAACTACCAAAAAATTATCTGGAAAGCTGCCGGAATAAATATCATTTTTATGTGTCTGGGTTATTACTACAAACACTTTTATCTTTGATATTTTTAGGTCTGTTTTATTTCTTAACCTGATTTAAAATATCATTCATCATCTCGATTTGAACTTTTTGAATTTCGATTAATTCCTGCTGCTGGTGCATAATTAAATGATCGATTTTATCGTGAATCATTCTTATTTCTAATTCAGATTTCAGGTTAATCATATAATCTTTTTTGGCACGGTTTCTATCTTTTTCTTCCTGACGGTTTTGGCTCATCATAATTACCGGCGCCTGAAGTGCAGCTATACAGGATAAAATCAAATTCAATAAAATAAACGGATACGGATCAAAACCTTTATCCAGTAAAAAATAAACATTTGAGCCAATCCAGATAACAATAAAAGCTATAAATGAAATAATAAAAGTCCAGCTTCCGCCAAAGTCTGCCACTTTATCGGCTATTTTTTGACCGAAACTTCTTTTTTCATCTTCATCTTCAACAATACTCACAATTGATTTATCTTCTTTTAAAGATGAAATAACACTTTTTTCAAGGTCAGAAAGTGTTCCAATTTCAGTCGATAAATAATTAGAAATATATTTTTGACGGTATTCATTCAATTCCTGAACCGAAATAGAGTCATCATCACAAAATGAAGGATGATCTTTTAAAATAAGGCCTAAAATGGGATCGTGGATAGAATTACCGGAAATTTTCTCACTTTCGGGAAAAGAAATATCAGAAATCGAACTTTTAAAAGTTGAATTATTTTTCATTTTTGTAGATTTTATCCGCTAATTTACACAATTAACTTCTTAAGAATCATATAAAACAGAAGCATTTATTAATCTTTTATTTATCACAAATACAATTCTGAAAGCAAAATTTCTTTCGTTAAATCGTGTCCTTATTTACAAAAAACACCTTACTTTTAACGTTTTAAAATATCCACTCAATTTTACTATTGTGACTAAAGACAATATCATACAAAATATTAAGGCTTTAAAAAGCCATTCTAATATAAACTACGGTATCAAAACCAAAACTGAAGATTTTACCGAGAAGCTTTTTTACACTCTTTTTGATTCAAATGCTGCTCTTGACGAAAGTATCGATGAACTTGAAATCCGCTTTAAAGAAATAGCCGTTTTAGCCTGCAAAAAACCTCAAAATTTATGCGAATCAATATGGGACAGATTTGTAGCAAAACTTCCGGGCGTTTTAGAAAAATTAAATCAGGATGCCGAATATATTCTTGAAAATGATCCTGCATCAAACAGCATCGATGAAGTCTATTTAGCCTATCCGGGCTTTTATGCCATAGCCATTTACAGATTAAGCCACGAATTGTATCAGTTAGATTTATTGCTTTTTTCAAGATTAATGAGCGAATATGCACATAGAATTACCGGAACTGATATTCACGCCGGTGCCGATATTGCTTCGCCATTTTTTATAGATCACGCCACAGGAATTGTTATTGGCGAAACCAGCGTTATTAAAAAACATGTTAAGATTTATCAGGGTGTTACGCTTGGAGCTTTGAGTGTAAGCAAAGATATGAAAAATGCGAAAAGACATCCAACCGTTGAAGCAAATGTGTGCATTTATGCCAATGCAACGATTTTAGGAGGCGAAACCATCATAGGGAAAAACAGTATTATTGGCGGTAATTCATGGATTACGAAATCAATTCCCGAAGATTCGATTGTACTGAATACCACCACAACAGAAGTTAAAATAAAAGAAAAAAAATAAAATGGGTCCACAGAAGTTACTAAACCTAATTGGAAATACTCCATTAATGGAAACCGTCAATTTGGTTAAGAATAAAAACGTTAAGCTTTTACTGAAACTGGAAGGAAATAATCCTGGTGGAAGTGTAAAAGACAGAGCAGCATATAACATGATTGCTGCAGCGCTTGAAAGAGGAGAAATTAAAAAAGGAGATAAATTAATTGAAGCAACAAGCGGCAATACCGGAATTGCTCTTGCGATGATTGCTCAATTATTTCAAATAGAGATAGAATTAATTTTACCGGAAGATTCTACAAAAGAAAGAACACAAACTATGCGTGCGTATGGCGCTACGGTTATTTTAACGCCCGCTGAAGAGGGAATTATTGGTTCAAGGGATTATGCCGACAAAAAAGTGGCTGAAGGCGGTTATATAATGCTAAATCAGTTTGCAAATGATGACAACTGGAAAGCGCATTATAAAACTACCGGGCCTGAAATTTGGAATGATACTGATGGAACTGTAACGCATTTTGTTTCGGCAATGGGAACTACAGGAACTATCATTGGAACTTCGACTTATTTAAAAGAAAAGAATCCTGCTGTTCAAATTATTGGCGCACAGCCAAGCGACGGTTCTCAAATTCCGGGAATTCGTAAATGGCCCCAGGAATATTTACCCAAAATTTTTGATGCTTCAAAAGTAGATACTGTTATAGATGTCAGCGAAGAAGAAGCACGAGAAATGACTAAAAGATTAGCGCTCGAAGAAGGTGTTTTTGCCGGAATGAGCAGCGGCGGCTCTGTTGCCGTAGCTTTAAAACTCGCAGAACAATTAGAATCTGGCGTTATAGTAGCTGTTATTTGCGATCGCGGTGATAGATATTTGTCTTCGGATTTGTTTGATTAAAAAGAGGGACAAAGCGACAAAGGTTCAAAGGAACAAAGGGTTAGCGGAACTAATCTTATAATTTCCTAAAAGACGCACTGCTGTGCGCCTCTACAAAAACCTTTGTAACTTTGTATCTATGAACCTTTGTAACTTAAAAAAAATGCTTTACAGAAAACTAGGAAAAACAAACTTTAATATATCTGAAATCTCACTTGGAACCTGGCAGGTTGGAGGAAAATGGGGTTCAGGATTTAACGATAAAACTGCTGATGAACTTATCAACACAGCAATTGACAACGGTGTAAATTTTATAGATACTGCCGATGTTTATGAAAACGGATTAAGCGAAACTGCTGTTGGACGAGTAGTTAGTTCGCGTTCTGAACGTATTTATGTTGCAACAAAATGCGGACGTCAGATTAATCCACATGTGAATGATGGGTATCAGCCAAAAGTACTTCAGAAATTTGTTGAAGACAGCCTTAAAAGAACCGGATTAGAAACTTTAGATTTGATTCAGCTGCATTGCCCGCCTACGGAAGTGTACTACCGACCTGAAATTTTTGAAATGTTTGATCGTTTGAAAGATCAGGGTAAAATTTTGAATTTGGGCGTGAGTGTCGAAAAAGTTGAAGAGGCATTGAAAGCAATTGAATATTCGAATGTAACAACGGTTCAGATTATTTTTAATTTATTTCGCCAGCGTCCGTCGCAATTATTTTTCTCTGAAGCTAAAAAGAAAGATATCGGGATCATTGCGAGAGTTCCTCTTGCAAGCGGACTTTTAACGGGTAAATTTGATGCTAAAACCACTTTTGACGCACAAGATCATAGGAATTTCAACAGAAACGGAGATGCGTTTGATAAAGGCGAAACTTTTTCAGGAATCGATTATGATTTAGGTTTAAAAGCTGTTGAAGAATTAAAAGCCTTGTTTCCGGAAACTGCAAACCTTGCTCCTATTGCTTTGCAATGGATTTTGAGTTTTAACGAAATTAGCTGTATTATTCCCGGAGCTTCAAAAGAAAGTCATGTGCTTTCTAATTTATCAGTATATGATTTACCAAAATTAAGTTCAGAGAAAATTTCGGAAATGAATAAAATTTACGAAAAGTATATAAAGCAAGACGTACATCATCTTTGGTAAAACATAAATGAATAATCTCAAAAAAAGGGAAGTTTTATTTAAATAAAGCTTCCCTTTTTTTTACATCTACCCTATTTTATTGCTTAAATATCTTTAAGGAGCTTTTATATAAGCTTAAAGTTTTCTTCTTTGCATAAAATATTAATGACAGGATATTTTTTTAGTTTATTCGCGCAACCTTTTAAAAGAATAGGCATCTTCATAACAGATCCAAACCAAAATTACCAAACCATGAAAAATATAAGTTTTTATCTAAAAGTTGTATGTCTATTAATTCTTTCCCGCGAAAGGGATGATGAAGAATTAATGGATGAACAAATAAAAAATTAAGTTCAGAAAGAAAAAACTCAAAATCTTAGAATCTTAGAAACTTAGAATCTTAGATCTCAAACTCAATCTTAAACTCAGCACCTTTATTTTTGCCTTCACTTATGGCAGTTAATCGGCCTTTATTTTTTTCGATAATTTTTTTGCATAAATAAAGTCCGATTCCAGTTGAGGATTCATTAGCAGTTCCTAAACGGCTCATTTTGGTGAATTTTTTAAATAATTCTTCCATCTGATGTTTATCAAAACCAATTCCTCTGTCTGCAACAGTAATAACAAGATTTGAGTTTTCTTTATAAATTCTGACTTTAATATCACTGTCAAAATAAGAAAACTTAATAGCGTTACTAATTAAATTTACCAAAACCTGAACCAGCAAACCTTCATCAATCCAAAGTTTAGCTTCTTCAATTTCAACACTTAAGTTCAAGAGTATATTTTTATCTATTAATCGCTGTTCAACCTGTTCATTGATAAAAGGAAGAATATTTTCAAAATAAATAGTTTTGGTTTCCTGATTTACTTTTAAAACCTGATCTTGTTCTTTTAATAGTTTAATGAAGTTTTCGATGTATCGGAATTGCAAATTGGTCGACTCACAAATTAAATCAGCCAGATGTTTAACAGATTCTGAAGGATTTTCGCTTAAAATTAGTTTTGCCAAACCCTGTGGATTTCCGGCAAAGTTTTTTAAATCGTGTGAAAGCATGTAAATTAAATCCTGCTTTTCATTTATAAAACTTTCAGCCTCATAAATCGATTCCTGAATATTGCACATTAAAAGTCCGGCTTCATCAGTATATTCTGTTGGGAGAATTGATAATCTTCTTTTGTTTCTATAATCATCTAATGATCTTGAGGCAATAGAAATAGGTCTTATGAGCTGTTTTAAGACAACAAGAGTAACAACGGTTGCCAATAATGTCATTATTAATGAAAAAATCAGAATCGATGTGGGTGAAATAGTCTGTTCGAAAAAAAGAACAAAAAATAAAATTCCAATTAATGGAATATGTATTCCTATAAAAGCGACAAATAAAAATTTTAACGCATAACTTTTTTTCAAAAAGCTAATTTGTGAAAGATTATGATACAACTTCATAAAAACATAACAAAACTATTGATAATATATTGTAGCTTGGGGCTGAATATCAGGAACAAAGTTAACTTTTAAAGTTTATTAAACTAGTAAATTACACAATTTGATAAAATATTATGAAAATAAAATTTGTAAAAGTTTACAAACCCTTATTTTTGCGCTATGGGAAGAAAAAATACAGACAAAGTTGTCTTTCATCAAATTCAGGTTCTTGATGCCGGAGCAAAGGGAGTCTCAGTAGCAAAAGCTCCTGACGGAAAAGTAATCTTTATTCCGAATGTCGTTCCTGGCGATGTTGTTGATGTACAAACATTCAAAAAAAGAAAAGCATACTACGAAGGAAAAGCCGTGAAATTTCACGAATTATCAGAACATCGTATTGATCCAATCTGCGATCATTTTGGTGTGTGCGGCGGATGTAAATGGCAAAACATGAAATACAGCCAGCAGCTGTATTACAAACAAAACGAGGTAAAAAATCATTTACAGCGTATTGGAAAAGTTGAATTACCGGAATTTGAAACTATTTTGGGTTCAGATAAACAGTTTTTCTACAGAAATAAAATGGAATTTTCGTTTTCTAACAGCCGTTGGTTAACTGAAAAAGAAATTGGAAGTACAGAAGATTTAGGAAACAGAAATGCTTTAGGATTTCATATTCCGAAAATGTGGGATAAAATTCTTGACATCGAAAAATGTCATTTACAGGAAGATCCTTCAAATGCTATCAGAAACGAAATCAGAGCCTTTGCAAACGAGCATAATTTAGCTTTTTTTAATCCGAGAGAACATTCCGGGTTATTAAGAACTTTAATGATTCGTACCGCTTCAACTGGCGAAATCATGGTTTTGATTCAGTTTTTTGAAGATGATAAAGCAAACCGCGAATTGGTTTTAGATCATTTATACGAAAAATTCCCGCAGATTACCTCTTTACAATATGTGGTAAATGCGAAACAAAACGATACAATTTACGATCAGGATATTAAACTTTATAAAGGAAGAGATTATATCCTGGAAGAAATGGAAGGTTTAAAATTTAGCATCAACGCTAAATCTTTCTACCAGACTAACTCAGATCAGGCTTACGAATTATACAAAATAACGCGTGATTATGCAGGATTAACAGGAGAAGAAACTGTTTATGATTTATATACAGGAACGGGAACTATTGCACAGTTCGTTTCTAAAAAAGCCAAAAAAGTAATTGGTGTAGAAAGTGTTCCAGAAGCAATTTTAGACGCTAAAGCCAATGCTGAACGCAATAATATTACGAATTGTGAGTTTTTTGTTGGAGACATGAAAGTGGTATTCAACGAAGCTTTTATTGCTCAGCATGGAAAACCTGATGTTATTATTACTGACCCGCCGAGAGATGGAATGCATGCTGCTGTAATTGATCAGATTTTAAAAATTGCTCCAAAAAAGGTAGTTTATGTAAGTTGTAACTCTGCAACACAAGCACGTGATTTAGCCTTAATGGACGAAAAATACAAGGTAACCCGCGTACGTCCGGTTGATATGTTTCCGCAGACGCATCATGTTGAAAATGTTGTACTTTTAGAACTTCGATAATTATAAAACGCTAGATGAAAAAAATAATTTCTCTTTTATTAGTCTTTACATTTGGTTTATCCAGCTGTGAAAAAGATGATATCTGCGACGCAAATACACCTACTACTCCAAGATTAGTAATTAAATTTTACAGCAGTGCAGATCCGTCTACACCAAGAAGTGTTACCAATTTAAGAGTTGTTGGTATTGGCCCGGGCGCTGATCCTAACGGAATTGTTTTTAATGAAAACGCTACATCTACAACAAAATACCTGGCAAACGGAAATACGATTTCTATACCGCTAAAAATAGATGAAGATATCACTGGTTATAAATTTATATTAGATTCTGATGATCCAAACCCGGATGTCACAAACAGCGATATAATAACATTTAACTATACACGTCAAACTTCTTACGTATCCAGAGCTTGTGGTTTTAAAACCATTTTTATGCTTAACGAGCAAACTACTGAATTACCTAATACTTCTGGCTATATACGTACAGATGATCCTGATACAGGAGATGGCGTTTGGATGAAGACTTTAAATTTAAAAACCCGTAACATTGAACTGGAAAATGAAACACACCTTGAAATATTATTTTAGTCTTTGTTTCGTTTTTGCAATGCTTTTGGGACATGCTCAGGAAATAAAAGATTCGACAGTAATAAAACCAATAGTTACCGAAAAACCAAAAACTAAAACTGCAAAACCCGTGGTTCAGGAAGTTAAAGCAGACACTATTGTTCCGCCTAAAACAGATCGTTACGGTTTGCGTGTGGGTGTTGATTTGTACAAATTAACCAGAGGTTTTTATGATAAGGATTATAAAGGTGTAGAATTTACCGGTGACTGGCGTTTAACAAAAAGATACTATTTAGCTGCCGAATTGGGTTTTGAAGACAAAACTACAGATGACGACAGATTAAACTCTACAGCTACAGGAACCTATATTAAAGGAGGATTTGATTACAATTTGTATGACAACTGGCTTGATATGGAAAACCTTATTACTATTGGTTTACGAGGCGGTTTCAGTTCTTTCAGTCAAGACTTAAACAGCTATAAAATTTACAATTCAAATCCGTATTGGGGAGAAAAACCTTCAATCGAAGCAAATCAAAAAAACAGCGGTTTAAGTGCTGCCTGGCTTGAAGTTGCAGGAGGAATTAAAGCAGAAGTTTTTGATAATTTATTCGTAGGTTTTGGCGTTCAGTTAAAGCTTTTGGTAATGAACAATAAACCTTCTGGCTTTGATAACCTTTATATTCCGGGTTTCAACAGAACTTATGACGGAAGTTTTGGTGTAGGTTTTAATTATACCGTTTCTTATTTCATTCCTATTTACAAGAAAAAGGTAATTGTGCCTGAAATTCAAAAACAAGCTCCTAAAAAGAAATAGTTTTACAAAAAATTAAAAGCCGCGAATTCAAGAATCTAATATTTTAAATTCCTGAATTCGTGGCTTTTTTTTATACTTATTTTATTTAAGACAACTGAAATTCAACAGCCGATTTTGCGTGTATTAAAGTTGTATCAAAAATAGGAACCGATAAATCTCCTTCTTTTATTACCAAAGGAATTTCGGTACAACCTAAAATAATTCCTTCTGCACCGTTTTGAATCAGTTCGTTAGCAATTTCTATATAACGTTTTTTCATTTCATCGGTTACAATTCCTCTTCCCAATTCTTCGAAAATCGTATAATGAATAAAATCTTTATCATTTTCACTGGTTGGAATTATCGCTTCGATGCCTTGTGCAGCCAGTTTATCTTTAAAAAAGTCCAATTCCATTGTAAACTTAGTTCCTAATAAACCCACTTTTTTAAGCTGTTGTTTTTGAATTTCTACTGCCGTTTCAGCCGCAATATGAATAACCGGTAAATCGATCGCTTCCTGAAGTTTATCAGCAATTAAATGCATCGTATTGGCGCACAAAATAATAGCTTCTGCCCCACCCGATTTTAAAAATTCACAGCCTTTAAAAAGCATCTTGAAAGTCGAATCCCAATCGTTATTATCATTATTCTTTTTAATATCAGCATAATTAAAAGAATAAACCAAACATTCAGAGAAGTTTAAACCTCCCAGCTTTTCGTTAATTCCCAGATTTATAAGTTTGTAATAATCTGTAGTCGAAACCCAGCTTATACCGCCAATAAGTCCAATTTTCCTCATATTGCTGATTTTAAAAATTTATCCAATAACTCTAATTCCTTTTATAAAAATCCATTTCATAAAAAGTTTTTCGCCGTCTTTTGTTTTCACAGCCTGAAACTTAGGCGCAATAATAGTCGCCGCAACAAACGATGTCATCGGAATCCAGATTCCGGTTAATCCTGTATATTCTGCAATTATAAATCTTCCTAAAATAAACAGAATCGCGAAACTTCCTAATTGGTATAGAAACGCTCTTACTTGTAGTTTTGTCATTTTTTTTCTTTTTTGAGGTTCAGAGTTACAAAGGTTCAAAGGGACAAAGTTTTTAAACCTCTGCTCCTTTGAACCTTTGTCCCTTTGTTACTATTCAGAAACCTGAAATTTCGTTCTCTTACTTCCTTCGTACATTTTGTATTTAACCAAACGTGCTTCAAGGCTTCCGTTGAAAAGTTTGATTTTTCTTGACGGTTTTAATCCAACAAATTTTAAAGCTTCAAGATTTGCAGTAATAAACCAGGCGTTTGTTCCCGGATAATTTTTCTTTAAAGTATCACCTATGTTTTTGTAGAATTCTTCCATATGAATATCTAAACGTTCATCATACGGCGGATTAAATACAACGTGAAGCTTTCCTTCAACCGCTTTTTCGCTGTCAAAAAAGTTATTATCTTCAATCGTTACATAATCTTCCAGATTCGCATTTTTGATATTATCTTTAGCTTTGCTTACTGCACTTGGCGCTTTATCAAAACCTTTTATCGTATAATGAAACTCTTTGGTTTTCTTCATCAAACTGTTTACAATCTGATCAAATAAATCGTTATCCCAGTCTTTCCATTTTTCAAATGCAAACTCTTTACGATTAATGTTTGCCGGAATATTGCAGGCAATCATTGCCGCTTCGGCAAGGAAAGTTCCAGAACCGCACATTGGATCTAAAAAGTGACTTTGTCCTTCCCAGCCCGATAATAATAAAATTCCAGCTGCCAAAACCTCGTTTATAGGCGCAATATTCGTTGCCGTTCTGTAACCTCGCTGGTGCAGCGAATTTCCGGAAGTATCTAAGGCAACAGAAACCTGATCTTTATCAATATGAATATTGATTCTCAAATCAGGATATTGTTTATCAATGCTTGGTCTTTGTCCTGTTCTTTCTCTAAACTGATCGACAATTGCATCTTTACATTTTTGAGAAACAAATTCAGAATGATTAAAATAAGTCGAATGCACCGTAGCATCAATCACAAAAGTTTGATTGGCATTCAATAATTTAGACCAGTTTATTCCCGAAATTCCTTTATATAGTGCCTGTTCATTATTAGCTCTAAAAGAGTAAATAGGTTTTAGAACTTTTAGTGCCGTTCTAAGCGATAAATTAGCTTTGTACATAAAACCTTTATCTCCTTTAAAACTAACCATTCGCACTCCTTTTTCAACATCCTGAGCCCCAAGCGTACGTAATTCCTGTTCTAATATCTCCTCAAAGCCAAAAAAACATTTGGCAATCATTCTAAAATTTTCTTCCATCTTTATTTTTGTATTAAAAAACAACTCCAATCGCAGGCAGATGCCAACTTTTATTTAGGTATCCTTGCGAAATAGTTATTTTTCGGCAAAAATACACTAAATTTGCGGTACTTTATATTAATTGAAATAGAATAAATGTCTGACGCACCCAACTCATCAACACCAAATCAGGATAGAAATACCGAAAACTGGTTTACATCATGGTTTGATACTCCATATTATCACATCCTGTACAAGGATAGAAACTATAGAGAAGCTCAGATTTTTATGGACAACTTAACGCATTATCTAAATCTTCCCGAAAAAGCAAAAGTGCTGGATTTAGCCTGCGGAAAAGGACGTCATTCTATTTACCTGAATCAATTAGGGTTTAATGTTTTAGGTGCTGATTTATCTGAAAACAGCATTGCCGAAGCCAATAAAAATAGTAACGAACATCTTCATTTTAAAGTGCACGATATGCGCGAACCTTTTGAAGAAAAATTTGATGCTATTTTTAACCTTTTTACTAGTTTTGGTTACTTCGAAAGTGACGATGACAACTTAACAACGCTTAAAGCAATCAAAGAAAGTTTATCTGAATATGGATTTGCCGTTATTGATTTTATGAATGTGAATCAGGTAATTGAAACTTTGGTTCCCCAAGAAGTTAAAACAGTTGACGGAATAGATTTTCACATAAAAAGATATGTTGAAGACGGTCATATTTTTAAAGAAATTGATTTTGAAGACCAAGGCAGAAAATTTCATTTTACCGAAAAAGTAAAAGCCCTGACTTTAAAAGATTTTCAGGATTTAATGGATGAAGCCGGAATTTATCTTTTAGATATTTTTGGAGATTACAAACTCAAAAAATTCCATAAAACCGAAAGTGAAAGATTAATCATGATTTTTAAATAGCTTTAATCGTTTAACTGTTAATTTGTTTAATTGCCTGAACAAATTTACACAGAAAAAACCGATTAAACGATTAAACAAAAACCCGATTAAACAAAAATGAATTATCTACTACCCTTATTTTCTGTACTTTTAGGATATAGTGTGGCTTTGTTTTTAAAACCAACCAACAAAACCAATTTAAAATTACTACTCGCATTTAGCGGTTCATTTTTGTTATCGTTAACCGTAATGCATCTGCTGCCAGAAGTTTACAGCTCTCACAATCATAAAATTGGTTTATTTATAATGGTCGGGATTCTGTTTCAGATCGTTTTGGAGTTTTTCTCCAAAGGTGCTGAACACGGACACGTTCACGGCCACGCAAAAATGTCTCAAATTCCGTGGCTTTTATTTATAAGTCTTTGTATTCATGCCTTTTTAGAAGGTTTTCCGGTAAGTCATCATCACGATTTAGCAGTAGGAATTGCGATTCATCATTTGCCAATTGCCGTGATTTTAACGACATTTTTCATCAATGCCGATTTAAACAAAAAAGCCATTTTTGCTTTCATGCTGACTTTTGCCATCATGACGCCGCTTGGAACCGTAGCATCTGAATATCTCCCAATTTTAAACGATTATTATACCGAAATAACAGCAATCGTAATTGGTATTTTATTCCATATTTCATCAACAATTATCTTTGAAAGCAGCGAAGGACATAAATTTAATGTTGCCAAAGTTTCCATGATCGTTTTAGGAATTTTATTGGCATTCTTTTTATAATCAGGGCGTGTCAGTATTTAAGAAAAGGCCCAATCAACTTTACGTTCATTGGGCCTTTTCTTAAATACTGCCGGGCTATCCGCGCTACTTCGGTAGCTTGCTCCTATCCCTCACGCAAAATGAAGTTTCACGTTTCAGGTTTCAAGTTTACAATATCAGAATTCACAATTAACCATTAACAATTCATAATTAATTTCCCGTTCTCTTTTTCTCATCCTGATTTCCAAAAGCGCGTTCTTTTACATTTATCTTCTTGTTTCCAAAATTATAAACCACAGACAAACGAACGAACCTATTACTCTCATTTTGGCTATAAACTTGTTTTACACCATTTACAACCGAAGCAAAATCTTTTAAATAAGACGTATTAAAAATATCATTTGCCAAAAATGCAATCTGCATTGTTTTATTAAACAAATCTTGTTTAAAACCAATATCAAAACTCGATACATAACCAACTTTATACAAACCACTTTCAAAAGGCGAACTATAACTAAAATCAATTTGCAGTTTTGTTGTTTTGCCTAAAATGAAAGTATTATTTGTCGAAAAATCAATTTGTAAACTATTTGACGGAGTGGCATTAATGTCTTTAATAAATTCTGTTTTTGCTCCTAAAAAATACAATGAATTTTCACTTGACCACCATTCTGCAAAATTTGCCGAATAACTTTCTCCAATGCCATAATTTAAGTTCTTAAAATAATTCTCACGCGTTACAATTTGTGTATTCGTTTCAGGATTTGAAGTAAACAAAACTCCGTAACCATTTGTAATTACATTTACAAAAACACTTGTTCTTAAAACTTCTTTATACGAATGAGCAAATTCAAAATTATCACTAAATGAAGGTCTTAAAAACGGATTCCCTTCAGAATAACTATTGCTGTTAATATAAACCTTAAACGGATTTAATAAGTCAAAACGAGGTCTGTTGATTCTTTTTCCGTAATTTAAACTAAAAGTATTGTTTTCATTTTTCTTGTACGAAGCGTAAACTGTTGGAAATAATTTCAAATAATTATTTACTGTTTCCTGATTCATTGTTTCAGAAAATCCGTTTGTCTGTGTATTTTCTAATCTTAAACCCATTTGAAAATTCCATTTTTCACCCATTTTCTTATCTCCGTTAATATAAACTGCCTGATTATTTTCAGTGTATTTAAATCGGTTTGATTGCGCTGGGTCTAATTCCGGAGTTCCGGTAATTGTATTATAATAAAGCACATCACTTATGCTATTTGTAAAACTCATTTTAGCACCATAAGATAAATTTAAAGCCTGAAGCGGATGTTCTATATCGGCCTTAAAACTCCAGTTGTCAATATCCTGATTTGAGATATTTCTTCCCGACTGATTTACATCAACAAAAGTCATATCTGGTGTATAATTATTAGCAATAAAACTTCTATCGAACTTCGAATTGTAATTAAAATAATCCACATCAAAAGATAACTTCCTATTCAAAGAATCTAATTTAGTGATCAAATGCGCATTATAAGTTTGATTTCCAGAACCTTTATCTGTATAACTATTATTAAGCGTAACATTGTCTAATTGATTTTGAGTATTATACTTTTCAATTCTAATATCCGATCCAAAATCCGGATTATTTCTATCATTCAAGAACTGAAAACCAACAGTTGTACGTTCTGAAAAATCATAATCTAAAGCCAATTTTCCAGAAAGATTTTCATTTTTTACTTTCGTTTCACTTTTCATAACTGAAAGTCCGTCGGGAAAATACATTTCCAAAGATTCATCTGCATTTTTATAACCTGTTTTTCCATTAACGCTCGCAGAAAATCTGAATTTATTTTTGTTGTAATAGAAATTATCCCTCAAAGTGTAAATTCCGTATTTATTTTGGTCGTAAGAAACTGTTGTTGTGTTTTTCCAGGAATCACGCATTCCTTTTTTCATAATAATATTGATTAATCCTCCAGCTCCTTCTGCTTCATATTTTGCCGGCGGATTACTTATAATTTCAATATTTTTAATATCATTTGCCGAAATAGATTTCAAAAAATTATTCAATTCCTCGCCTGCCAATTCAATCATTCTTCCGTCAATCATAACTCTGGAAGTTCCTTTTCCTAAAATCGTAATCATGTCATTTTTTACCACAACTCCAGGGGCAGTGTTAATAGCACTTAAAGCGTCGCTGCCAACTGTTGTTACATTGTTTTCAAGATTGTAAACCAATCGATCTGTTTTTTGTTCCACAGTTTTCTTTTTCGATTGAATAACAACTTCTACTAAATTAGTGGTACTTTCTTTCAAAATAATTATTCCTAAATCAGTATCCTTTTCAATTACAATTTCTTTTTCATAATCTGTAAATCCCAAAAGATTGATTCCTATTTTATAAGATCCTTTTTTAATATTAAATTCAAAATTTCCATCTTGTTTCGTTGTCGTTCCGTCAATAATTTTTCCTTCAGAATTTAAGATAGAAACATCTGCCCATTCTAATGAAGTTGTTTCGTTTGTTATTTTTCCCTTCAATTTAAATGATGCTTGTGCTAAACAAAATAAAGGCAATAATAAAAAGATAAGGAGGTTTGTTTTTTTCATGATTTCTAATTTTTAAACTTGTTTCAATTAATTTGAAGCAAAGTTGCCTTAGAAAATCTCCATACGCGACCGACAAAAAAAAGTCGAACCAATTTCTAATCCGGAAATTGGTTCGACTTTATTAGTCACGAAGTACGACTTTTTACAAACTACTTATTATGAAGCGTTTCGGTAAGCTGTAGGTGTTAAATTAGTATATTTTTTGAAAGAAGTATTAAACGAAGATTTAGAGTTAAAACCAACTTCGTATAAAATTTCTAAAACGGTAAGCTGACTTTTAGATTCATCTTTTAAAATATGCATGGCTTTTTGAATGCGATATTCGTTTACAAAATCAAAAAAATGCTGATCAATATGGTGATTAATCAAAATCGATAAATCCCGAACCGGAATATCAATTTGATTGGCCAATTCCTGAATGGTAAGCGACGGATCAAGAAAAGGTTCTTTCTCTGTCATATATTGTTTCAAAGTTGTTATTTGAGTATTGATCAAATCGTTTTGAGCATTTATTAATTCCGGTTTTTCTTCAACTTCTGGCAGAATGTCTTTTGTTAGTTTGAGTTTTGAATTAACACCTCTAAAAAGTTCTGGATGATTTAAAGCCTTCATTATAAACCAACAAGTGATAAGTAAAGCTATCGTTCCTACCAAAACATTTGCCCACAGAAATATTTCACTAAAACCACTGTAACGCAATAAATTTTTTAATGCTACAATAATATGTGCCGTTAGAAATACACATGTAATTTGAAAAAGCCATTTATAAGTTGCTGAGCTTGCATTTGCATAATTTTCTAAATAGATTTCTCTGTACTTTTTTACAATCAAAAAGACAGATACAATATAAAATACATATTGACATTCAACTAAAATCTGGATAAAATAAATCTCCGGCATTAAATTAAGCCCCGAAGCGAAAGTATCTTTGTCTACATCTACACTTAGATAAATTCTCGGAATAAAAACTAAATTGACAATTACAAAAGGTAATAAATGAACTAAATGTTTCCATTTTAACCTAAAATCTGAATAACAGACAGCCAACACAAAAAGATAAAACAAAGGCATTTCAAACAAACAGGTTGTCGATCTGAAAATCTCAAAATTTAGCTCTCTGCGAGTAGTCGTCTCAATAAAAAAGCCGCTAAGATCTACCGCAGAAAAAATAAAAAACCAGGCAAATAAGCGATTAGCCAATTTATTCTCGGTCTTGACCGTAAATAAAAAAAAGGCGAGCAGTAAAGACACAAAAACCGAGATTCTGCCAATCCCTTGTAATAAATCTAATTTATCCATTTAATTTTCATTATTTAACAAATATAATATTTTAGTTCTTTTAACAAGTTTTATAAAGTGGTTTGATCTAAAACAAAATCACCTGAAAAAGTTTTTAAAACTTAGCGACTTTGCTTTCTAATTTTTCCCTATTTGCCATAAAAAAGTTTAATTTTGGAGGATAACTATTTCGACAAAAAATGACCTTTACAAAAACAACCGAACAATCTTCAAAATACGAACATTTAGAGAAAATGTCAGTTCACGAACTGCTGACTAACATTAATAACGAAGACAAAACTGTTCCTAATGCTGTAGAAAAAGCAATACCGCAAATTGAAGCTTTGGTAGCGCAAGTTGTTGCGAAACTAAAATTAGGCGGTAAAATATTTTATATCGGCGCAGGAACATCTGGACGTTTAGGCGTTGTTGATGCTTCTGAGTGTCCTCCTACTTTTGGAGTTCCGTTTGATTTGGTTAACGGAATTATTGCCGGCGGCGACACTGCAATTCGCCGTGCAGTAGAAAATGCCGAAGACAACGCAACACAAGCCTGGATTGATTTACAAGCTCATAATATTGGTACAAATGATGTCGTAATAGGAATTGCAGCTTCTGGAACTACTCCGTATGTAATTGGCGGTTTAGAAACTTGTAATCAAAATAATATTTTAACGGGCTGTATTACCAATAATGCGGGAAGTCCGTTAGCGCTTACAGCAAAATTCCCCGTTGAAGTTGTAGTTGGGCCAGAATTTGTTACCGGAAGTTCGAGAATGAAAGCCGGAACTGCTCAGAAATTGGTTTTAAACATGATTTCGACCGCAGCGATGATTCAGCTTGGAAAAGTAAAGGGAAACAAAATGGTCGATATGCAGTTGAGTAACATTAAGCTGGTTGATCGAGGCGTAAAAATGATTATGGGTGAAATTCCGGTTTCGTATGAAGAGGCTTCTGAATTATTGAAAAAGTATGGCAGCGTGAGGAATGCTGTTGATAATTATAATAAGTAAAGGTTTTCTGCTCCAGTTTGTCATTTCGAGGAACGAGAAATCGCACTCGTAAATCGACAAAGATTGGAGATATAGATTACGGAGTTTCTTGTGCGATTTCTCGTTCCTCGAAATGACAAGATTGCGATGAACCTGAAACCTAAAACAAAAAAAAGACTTGAAACAAAACAAATGAGTACAAACAAACAATTATTAGGAAAAGGAATTAAGTATTTAACAGGCGCTCTGCCTTTGATGTTTCTTGGACCATCATTGATTTATAATGCATTTATGAATCAGCATACTAATTGGCATTATTTAGTTCTCGGAATTGGAATTGTAGCTTGTTTGAGTTCTATGCTTTTGATTTTTTTAGGACTGAGAATCATTATGAAAGCTTTGTTTAATGACTAAAAAATCGTCTAAATAAACCCGACAGGTTTTAAAAACCTGTCGGGTTTGATCATCTCTACAATTCAAATTCTTATCTAAAACGCAATGGAAGAAATAATCCACATTCAAAAAACATTCGAGAAAGTTATTTATATCGATAAAAAAATAAACAATCGGGAGTTTGAGGATTGTGTTTTTAAAAACTGTGATTTTTCGAACAGCAATTTTAATTCTAATAGTTTTTTAGACTGCGAATTTATTGATTGCAATCTCTCCATGACAAGTTTGGCGGGAACGAGTTTAAAAAATGTAACTTTCAAAAACTGTAAACTTCTTGGAATTGGTTTTCACGAATGTGATGATTTTTTATTTCAGGTTCATTTTGAAGAATGTACGCTGGATTATGCTATATTTTCAAATAAAAAAATGCCTAAAACTAAGTTTATAAATTCATCTCTTCGTGAAGTAACTTTTGTTGGAACAAATCTAACAAGCTCTGTTTTTGATGATTGTAATTTAGATGGTGCCATTTTTAATGAAACACAATTAGCTGCGGTCGATTTTAGAACAGCCTACAATTATAAAATCGATCCTGAGTTTAACGCGATGCGAAAAGCACAATTTTCGACTCAGGGAATTGTCGGTCTTTTAGATAAATATGATATTAAAATTGTATAATTTTTTCGCCACTAATTTCACGAATTTCCTCGAATTTTTCATAGAAAATGCTTAAGTTTTAATTCGTGAAATTCGTGGCAAAAAACCAAATAATTCCAGCTTATGAAAACTGATGAATCTTACATAGAAAGTGTTAAAAAGCAATTTTTATATTATAAAATGCTTGGCGAAAAAGCAATTGAGCAATTAGAGCCCGAACAGCTTTTTGTTTCTGTTAATGAAGACACCAACAGTATCGCAACAATTATAAAACATATTTCTGGTAATATGCTTTCTCGCTGGACAGATTTTTTAACGTCTGATGGTGAAAAAGAATGGAGAAATCGTGACTCTGAATTTGAAAATGATTTACAGTCTAAAGAAGAAGTTCTGGAAATTTGGAGCAAAGGCTGGGATTGTTTAGAAAATGCTTTGAATAGTTTAAAACCAGAACAGCTTTCAGACATTATTTATATTAGAAACGAAGGTCACACCGTTATTGAGGCCATAAATCGACAACTGGCACATTATCCTTATCATGTTGGGCAGATTGTTTTTTATGCCAAACAATTAAAAAAGAGTTCTTGGGAAAGCTTATCAATTCCGAAGAATAAATCAGGAAATTATAATGCCGAAAAATTTGCCAAAGAAAAAGAAATCAAGAACTTTACTGATGATGAATTAAAAAAGTTACAATAATTAATTCTGTTTATTTACTTAAAATTATCATTATACTCATTTTAGACAAGAATATGAAAAATAAAAACGACGAAACACATCGTTTTTTACCAAGTGGAGAATGGGAAGGATTTTATTGTTATAATAATTCCAGAAAACATCATAAAATATTGATACAATTGCACTTTGACAATTCTATAGTTTCAGGTTTCGAAGTTGATATTATAAACTCTTATAGATGGAATGGTTTTTATGATACTGAACATTCTAAAATTAGTATGATTAAAACATATCCAACAGATACTCTTGAAGAATACAAAGGAGAAATTAGCAAAAAAGGCATTCGGGGAATTTGGGAACAATTGGTTGATATAAGTGCCTTTGAAGAATCTAAACCAAAACTTTTTAAACAACTAAAAGGAATGAGCCAAGGAAAATTCCATATTTGGCCCAAAACATCAAAAAACAAATCTAAAACTGAAGTAAAAAAATCTAAAATTAAATCTTAAATATGATTTATATAAATCAGTTTTTATAAAAGTAACTTATTTAAAATGAAAAAAATACTATTCTTATTTCCGATACTGGCTTTCGTATCATGTTATAACGCTGAACACAATTGTAAAGATTTTAAAACCGGAAAATTCAAATTTGAGTTTGAAGTAAACGGTGTTAAAAAAACTACTTTTTTTGAGCGTAAAGACAGCATCGAAATTGAAACTTTTGACGGAAAAACAGATACCGCTACAATACGCTGGGTGAGCGACTGCGAATATGTTTTACAAAAGAAACATCCAAAAAATATGGCCGAGGAAAAGGCAATCAGTATGAAGATTTTAACGACTGCAAAAGATTCTTATACGTTTGAATTTGGAATGGTAGGTTCTGAAGAAAAACAACGTGGAAAGGTTTTCAAAGTTGAATAATAAAATTAAAGTCCCATTTGGGGCTTTTTTTTATGCCGCTAAGGCACTAAGACGCAAAGTTTTTATTCTATTATGCAAAAAACTTTGTCCCTCTGCATCTTTGTCTCTTTGTAACTCAAAAACTAAAGGTGTTTCTTTTACATTTCTATTTTAAATAGTATTTTAGAACTCTAATCTAACCAAATGAAAAATACCATTTCGCAGAGAGTTGCTGACTTTCTAAAAAATTATCCGCCTTTTAATTTTCTACATCCGAAAGATCTGGAAAAACTTTCGGAACAGATTTCTATTGTCTATAAAGATAAAGACGCCGTTATTTTTGCCGAAAACGATCAAACACATGACTCATTTTATGTGGTCCACAAAGGTGCAGTTGCGTTAAAGAAAAGTACAAAAAATACAGTTCTGGATATGTGTGACGAAGGCGATATTTTTGGATTGCGTCCGCTTTTGGCACAGGAAAATTATATTATGGAAGCTGTGGCACATGAAGAAAGCATTTTATATGCTATTCCAATCGCTGTTTTTAAACCTTATGCATTAGAAAATAGAAATGTTGGTAATTTCCTTATTGAAAGTTATGCTTCGAATACCCGAAATCCATATTCAGATATTCATAAAGATAAATTATACGGTGATGATGATTTACTAAATGAAAACCGCCATTCGAGCAATGATTCATTTGATTTAGCACCAATTAAATATTCCAAAAAAATTGTGACCTGCAGTCCGTCAACAACAGTTAAGGAAGTCGCCAGGATCATGAATAAGAAAAAAGTGGGCGCTATATTAATTGTCGATGAAATGCTCCCAATTGGTATTTTGACGGATAAAGATCTTCGAAATAAAATTGTTACAGGAGATTTTCCTATAACAACAACTGCCGAAGCCATAATGACGAAACCTGTTATTACTTATCCTAAAAAAATGACCGTTACTGAGGCGCAAATGGCAATGATGAAAAGCAGTATCAGCCATTTATGCCTTACCAAAGACGGTACTGTTAATACCAAAGCAGTTGGGATTTTATCGAAACATGATGTAATGGTGGCTTTAGGAAATAATCCTGCCGTTTTGATTAAAGCTTTGAAAAGGGCTAAAAAAACAAAGGAAATAAAACCTATAAGAAACAGAATTATGCAATTGCTTCAGGGATATTTAGATCAAAATATTCCTATGACTTTGATTGCTAAAATTATAACAGAGCTAAATGAAGCGTGCACCACACGTGTTATCGAAATTTGCTTAGAAAAAATGAGCAGTCCGCCGCCGGTTAAATTTGCATGGTTGGCGCTGGGAAGTCAGGGGCGAGGTGAACAAATGCTGCACACCGATCAGGATAATGCGATTGTTTATGAAAATGTAAATGAAGTCTTTAGGGATGAAACACGAATTTATTTTTTAAAATTTGCTGCACTTGTCAATAAAGGACTTTTTGATATTGGCTATGATTATTGTCCTGCCGAAATGATGGCTTCAAATCCAAAATGGTGTATGAGTCTGGATGAATGGAAAAGTCAGGTGCATCATTGGATTACGAATCCTGGGAAAAATGAAGTTTTGCTTTCTTTTATTTTCTTTGATTACAGTAGAACTTATGGCGACGCTGAAATAGTAAGTCAACTGTCAGATTCCATTTTTGAAAACGTAAAAGCAAATCCTGTTTTTTATATGCATTTGGTAAGTGGTGCTTTGCAAAGTCCCTCTCCTACTGGTTTTTTTAGACAATTTTTAGTTGAACAAGACGGTGCAAACAAAGACAATTTTGATATTAAAAGAAGGGCTTTAATGCCTTTAACTGATGCTGCGCGTGTTTTAATTTTATCTCATTCGGTTAAATCAATAAGCAATACTGCAGAACGTTTTGAAAAGTTAGCGGAACTAGAACCAAATAATAGAGAATTGTATTTATCGTGTTCTTATTCGTTTAAAGCTTTATTAAAATTTAGAACAAAGCAAGGACTTTTACATCATGATTCAGGGCAGTTTATTGCTTTGGAATCTCTATCAAAAATGGAAAAGATTAAACTAAAACGTACTTTTAAAACGATTAAAGAACTTCAAGAATTGATTTCGGTACGTTTTAATATTTCAAATTTGGTATAGTGATGGGTTTATTTAATTTTTGGAAAAAGGAAGAAAACCTCTTCGATGAAAATATCACAATCGAAGAAACCCGATTTGTTGTTCTGGATACTGAAACGACGGGATTTGATTATGAAAATGATCGTATTTTATGTATTGGCGCTCTGGTTCTTCAAAACGGAATAATCTCGGTTCAAAATAGTTTTGAAATTTATCTTCAACAGGATCATTATGATAAATCTACAGCTCAGATTCATGGTATTTTAAAAGACTTACTTATTAAACGCCCGTCTGAATTAGAAGCTTTAGAACAATTTTTATCTTTTCTTGGAGATTCAATTATCGTTGCGCATCATACCATTTTTGATGTTACAATGATAAATAAAGCGCTGGAAAGAAATAATTTACCTCAACTTACTAACAAAACTTTAGACACAGCTTATTTATACAAAAGAACTTTAATTAAATCGCATTTGTTTGAACGAAAAGATCATTACACTCTTGATGATCTTGCAGATAAGTTTGATATTTCTAAAAAAGATCGTCATACGGCTTTGGGTGATGCTTATATTACTGCTATTGCATTTTTAAAAATTATAAAGAAGTTGAGAGAGAAGAAAGAGGTTAATTTGAATTCTCTTTTTAAATAAGCAAAGTTTACTAATTATTAATTTTATTAGAAAATTCACTTTCTTTATTTATTAAATAAATTGAATTATTTTTTAAACTCCGTTTTCTAAATTTCCCAAGAGAATCTGGTTTTCTATATATTTTTTTAGAAGCATATCCCTCTCTCTGTAAGAATATTGTACAAGGTGAGTTTGACTTTACTTTTATGCTGAAATAACCAGTGCTATCTGTTTGAGTTGTATCGCCTTTAATATTTATATGTACTTTTTTAATTGGTCGTTCTGTATCATAATCATAAACATAACCATTCAATTCATCTTTACCTGTACAAGAACAAAGTAGTAATATTAAAAAAAACAATTTATTTTTCATTCTCCTTTTTTAATTTGTAATTCTTTTTAAAAACAAATTTATATCAGTAAACAGAGACAAGAAGTCTATGATAAATTATAAAAATATAGCTATAGGGTAATATTTACTATTGAGAATAAAAAAACGCTAAGAAATCAAATTTTCTTAGCGTTTTATGACTTCTTTATTAAAAATAAGAAATCAAACATCATACTTCTTACACAAATTTATCTAAACTTATTAACGTTTTTATACTTATATGTAAATTCTGTTGTTTGCTTATTTCCTGGTAAAGTATACTTCATTATTATATCATAATTCCCATATCTCATAAATTGGTAGTTACTATTTAAAAAACGTTTTGCAATCGATTCAACATTTTTATCTCCATTAACATATTCGTTAATAATTTGGTTATTTAAATCAGTCCAGTCTTGTTTATAAAGCAAAGGCATATTATACTTAAAAGGAAAATTACTTTTTGTCCATGTCTGATTTACATCATTTTCAATACTTGTCATGTAATAAGCATTGATTGGAATTGCTTTTGCCGGAATTATTCCTAAATCATTTGTATCTCTATCATTAATAGAAAAACTGCCATTTAAAGGATAATCCTTATATAAATATGGATAAATATCTACTGTATAATATTCATCATTTAGTTTTGACTGTGCAATAATGATAGACTTGTTATCACTATATGGTACTCCTTGTAATTCTGTCAAGTCAAATGCTTCCTGACTTGAAATTGTGTTTGTTAAATAAATTACATCTGAATATAGTACTCCAAAATTATAACTTTGAGTATTTACAGCATTCATTTTAGCTGTGAAAGTTTTGTACTTACTCGTATTAAATGAATAAGATAAACGATTGATATTACCTTCTGACTTAGACAATACGTCAGCCTGATTTTCTTTTATTTGTATATCATTACCATCCTCGGTAATTGTATTGGTTCTTGTTGACGAAGTTGTATTTTTTTGTGGAGACTGTTTCAAATTACTCACTATCGAAAAGTTGTATTTCTTTTCTTGTTTAATATCTGGTAAATCATAATAAACTTCATTAGAACTTGTATTATAATTAAAAGCTGTTGCTTTTGCATTAGAGTTTCCTTCTTCATTTATTTTTATACTGGTTTCCCAATTCGCGTCTTCAAACAAATAATCCTGACCTCGTTTTAACTGAATGTATCCTTTTGGATATTCGTATTCAAGGAAATATTTCTGATCTACAACCGGGTAAGCGTATTTAATATTGTTAAGCGGAATATGATTTGGCGCTCCTCCCGTTGTAAATAATCTTTCTTCGTATTCTGTGGCTACTTTTCCATCAACTTTGACAGGTTGAAAAACACCGTTTATCATTTTTTGGAAACTAACTTCAACCTGCACTTTTAGTTCTCTGTTTGGTGGTAAAATATCTGTTGAAACAAAATTTACTCTGTCTTTCATAGAACCCCATTCAAAAGTTCCTGGTATTTCAGTTGTGCCATCGAATACTTTGAATTTCTCTAAAATGATTTTATAAGTAACATCTCCTGTATCTTCTGGAATTACAAATGCTTCATTGACTTTCATTGAAAATGTTGCTTGTGGTACAGCAAAAACATCAATATCTGCTGAATTTTGTTTTGGTGTTACATCAGTTATCAATTTAATTCCGCCTAATGGAGATGCATTTTCAAACTGGCATTCTTCTCCAATTTCTAATTTAAATCGGAATTTACCTTTTATTAATCCTCCTAAAACGTTCATATTTCCTCCCACATAACCACGCATCCAAACTGGGTTTGGCAGTTTTGCTTGTAATAATACGGCTGCTCCTCCTGATATGATTGGAACTTTTATTTTTATAAATGCCAATTTTATTCTAACTCCAAGTTCTCCCTGCAAATAAGCATACGACTGACCATTTGCATACCAGCCATTTATTCCTACAGTCTTTCCTGTATTCGAACATCTAGCTTCCTGATAATCTTTCAGCATGATATCAAATCCCATTCCTGCTTGAAAACGCGCATAAAAAAGTAAAAAACTTAAATCTCCTGTATCAAAATCTAAATTCGCTCCAAAAGCTAATCCTCCACCATTTGCCAAAGCATTTTCATCGCGCATATAATCCAACTGTTTTGCATCAACACCTAAAATTCTTGCAACAACTGACGGCGGCGGCGGACTTGCCGGAAGTTTTGTTCCTGCCATGAAATAACTTGTTGTTTTTAAAAACATGCCTGCTACTCCAATTTTTACCCCACATCTGTCATCTGGGGTTCCCAAATACATATACCAATCTTTTGGATCTTTATGAAAAACTCCCCAAACTGCTCTTCCACCCGGACCTGTTCCTGATAAGAAATTACCAGGGGTATTAATGTACACATCTGTTGTTGCATGCATAGATTTGTTCTGAAAATCTAATTCTACAGCTGCTGCCATTTTGATTCCTACATCTGCAGATAAATCTCCAGGGATAGCTTCTTTTGCTTCCGGAATATACTTACTGGCAAAAGATCCTTTAAGATCACTTTCTGTAATTCCTAAAAAGCTTTTTTTTGAGGTAACATTAGACGCTACTTTTTCCATTAACCCACTAATGTTTTTCATTCCCGGTATTTTAGCCACGACATTGGCTTTTCCAAAAATGGCTAATCTGTTAACACCTCCTTTTGAGTTAAATGCCATTTCAAATCCTGCTTCACCATCACAAATGGTTTCTGAACCAATATGAAAATAAATCAAAGCTTTGACTCCTAAATTTATTTTTTCATCAGGGGTATAGCTAAGACCTGATGGAGAGAAATCACCAATGGCAATATCAGAATTGCGATGCATTTTGTAATATGCTCCTCCTCCAAACCCATTTATCATAAATGGTGCAGGAGCTGGCGGAAATTTTACAGCCGCATCAAAATACCAATATCTAAAAGTAGTTCGCCCAAAAATAGCTTTGGCTTTTACATTAACTATCTCAGCAACATCAACTTCTAAGTCTGCATTAAATCCATTACCATAAACTGGGTCTTTTTCCATCAAGATAAGACCGCCTTTAATTTTCAACCCGCTAAACTGGCAGTCAATATTAATGGCTGATAAATCTAATCCTAGATATCTGCTTTTTTGTCTGTAGCCATCATCATAGATTTTTCCAAGGATTCCAATTCTTGCTGTCGCTCCTGCTCCTACACTCTCCATTAAATTTATTCCTAAATCAAAATCAATTCGGGAATCATTTCCATTAATAGCAACATTTATATTACCAATGGAAACTGGGAAATTAGCAAATGCAACTGTACCGTTATATCCCATATTTCGAACAGAAACAATTGGAGAAACAGTTTGCAACTGCAGATTTTCAAAAGTTATACCTTTAAAATCAACGGTACGTTTTCCTTCTACACCTTTATCATCTGTGGCTCCTTTATTGGTTCCAAAAGAAACGGTTCCATTTAAATTAGCTTTTGGTAAAAATCTTCCATTTACCAATTTTAATTCAACCGAACTATTTGGCAATAATAACGCTTTGGCTTTCCAAATATCAAAAGATAAAGAGTCTTTGGTAACAACCATTAATTGCTGCTCTGCCATTGATATAAAACCATTGTAAAGCAGTCCCTTTTTACCAGTTCCATTTTTTGTACCTGCAGCTGATTCTGGTTTAGTTATCGGCAGAAGTATTTCTCCGTTTAAATTTGCTTTCACAAAAGTATTGGCTGCAATAGTAACATCAATATGATCAAGCGAATATGACCATGATTTTTCCTGACTTGTTATTCCTTTTTCTAACGGAAAAATATTGTCTGCATAGAAAGTTCCCGAAACCCCATATTTATCTATAATAAGGTTTTGAGCTCCCACAACCAGCCTCTTGTTAGCAGAAGCTGTATCTGTGGTTTGAAATTCTTTCGGAAGACCAACTTCAAAAGCCTGAATATAGACTCCTTTCCACGCTTCCTGACTGGGTACTAAAAGAGCATTTTTAAAATAATAATCAGGAAAAACTACTGTAGGATCATTTTTTAAATCACTTAAATCCAATACTGCATTAGTGACCTCGAATGTAAAATTACTATCAAAGTTATTTCCGTTTCTTTTATCTTTTAAAACAAAAGGCTGCAAGCTTACATTCACTAAAATATCATTCCAATCGCTGACTGTGAAACTAAAATCTCCTCGCACCCTATTAGGAATCTGAACTGTTTTTCCGTTATAATAAGTTTTTGGCACTGTTGTTTTTGCTTCATCGACCGTTTTTGTTATTGGGTCAATTGGTAAAATCAAATCTCTTGAAAACTCAACTGCTCCCGAAATTTTCATTTCTTTAAAACCGTCGCAATCAATTGTTACATAGGTTAAATCATTGACAACATTTCCGGTTTTCATATCAAAACCGCCATATAGAGACAATTGCCATTTATTGTCGCTGAATGGAATATCGACATTCCCTAGCAATACTAATTTTGCTTCGCCTATTATACCTCCCTGATGTGAAAGTTTTACATTGTCTGCTCCAAAAAACAGCTGCATTGGCTGTCCATTTTTGTCTTTCTGAGGAATGTCAACTCTGCAAAATACTGTCAAAGTGGTATATTCAGGTGAAAAAATAGCCTTTGTTACCCCAATAGAATATTGAACATTGTTTACTGTATTACGAATCCCTATTGGCAGTTCTACCAAATCCTGATTTGAAAATTTATCTACCCAGCGATCTGATGCGGCTATTTTTTCTATTGAACTAGCAGCGGCATTTATTTCTGCAGGCGGCGCTATATCTTGTCCATAAGCGCATAAAAACGAAAACAAAATCAATATAACAGACAAGCGCATTTTTTAAAACTTCTTCATAACAAATAATCTATATTATAAATTGAAAACTGAATTTCAATATGTTTTTATATTTAAAGTATTCTATTGTTTAAAAACTGTAACCGTAGTTAAAATTCATCATAATGTCATTATTAGAAGACTTATTGGTTGAGCTTCTAAACATTGATATCATTCCGAAGGAAAAATTATGTTTTTGCAATACTGTATAACTGTTATTGAGTTTTATTCCAAAAACTGAACTTGAATTTGCCTCACTTTGAGTATTATTATACAACAAACCAAAATTGGAGTTTAACTTTTCTTTCATCAGTTTTTTAGAAACACCCACAGAAGCACCAATGGAGGAATTGTCAAATTGCCCTACTTGATTATTGGTATAATTTAAAGAACTGTTTAGAGCAGTTTTAATTCCAAGGAAATTTATAGAATGTCCCAAATTATAATTCTGAACTGTGCTCGCCTGTCCTTTTCTTATAATTCCTCTCTGCTCATTGGCCTGACCAGCAATACTATAATTAAAATTCATATTTTGATTTTTCTTTTTCCCAAATGAATAGCTCATATTCAGATTTGCATTTTGAGATAACTGTCTGTAATCTAAAGTATCGGCTGCGACGACATTTGGATTATTAATAAGTTCAAACTGGTCCAGCTTTTTATTGGTATAGGTTGAAAAATTAGAATAGCTTCCCGTAAAATTAAGCTGGTCTGTAATTTTATAATTCATATTAATAGAACCAACGACTCGTTTACTATCTTGTTTTTTATTATGTGCCAAATCATCTCTCTGGTATCCTAGACTAGCCGAAACATTTATATTATCATTATAAAAAGGTCTTGAAAGACGCAATGCTATATTTTCCAAATCATTATTAAAATATAGTGCTCCCAAAGTATTATAGTTAGGATCGATACGTTCGTATGTTAACCCAAATTTTGTTTTTTGAATGTTGTAGTCAAAATTTACATTTAAAGCATTTAGGAAAGTAGTGCTTTCTTTTGCAGAAAAAACCCTGTCTCTAAAACTTCCTGCATGAATCGTTTCTGCACGGGTATCATCTGTTAGTACAGAAAGCGCGTATTCTACATTAAAAGTCAAATCTTTTAATAGTGAAGTCCCAAAAAACAAGCTATTTACAAAATTCGCTTTCGGTGTTACTCCATTATCGTTTCCAGTATAAGCAAGAGAATTTACATTATCTTTGGCATAAAAGCCAATCCATCCTATTTTATATCTTTCTTTTTCGAAACTAGTTTTTATACCATATCCAAATCGTTCATAAACAGGAACTCCACCTAATGCATCTTCTCCATTTACAGCTTTTGACAGCTGTCCGCCCATCAAACTCACTTTAAAAGGACTTCTTGGAGTCAATTCCAAACCGACTCCTCTAAAAGGAATTCCGCTTAAAGTATAAGGCGAAAAAGTCATGCTTGCATTTCCTATATAAGCTTTTACCCATTTGTATTTTGGCATAATACAAATTCTATTAAAGTCAAATGGTGCCGTATAACCTAGATTATTTCCCTGATTTGTTAAGCTGTAAAATATGGGTATATTAAAACTGAATGCGCTTACATTTAAGTTACCAGAAAGCAGATAACTAAATGGCTCACGAGAATTCTGCTGATTGGAATTATAAAATATCATATTGGCATTTACTCCACCTGTAACTTTAAAATTAGGTTTATAAAAACTCTCTAAATCAACATCTTGCGAGTAGCTATTTTTAGTTACTAAAAACAGCAAAACAATGAAGAGTTTTAACCAATTATTTTTATTGTTTATTTTCATTAATTGATTCCTCCTTTATTGTTTTTGTACTTTAATGTCGCATAAAATATAAGAGCTAGTTCCGTTTTTTACCATGTCTTTAATTTTGATTGCTCCTTTTCTGCCATCCTGTGTTTTAAATAAAACTATTCTTGGATATGTTAAACCAAATTGCTGTTCTCCTGCTGCGCTGTAACTTATGTTTAATGATTTTATTGAATTATCATTTACCATGGCATCAAACTGTGCTTCGGTAAAATTCAAACCGCAATTACAGAGATTCTGGGAGTTTACAAAAATGGTACTTTGAGCATTTTTTAATGCGAGAAATCCATAGTTATTGACCTGATCCGGCGAAATGAATTTGTTATAGGTCAAATTGCTGTTTAAGCCTTGAAATGCAATATCAATTAAATTGCTGTTCTCATCATTAATTTCATTTGCTTTATACACTTGTCTAGTGATGGTCGAAAACATTGCTCCAATATTGTTGTTATTGTGTGCCGAGTTTATACCTAACTTGATATTGGTCAAAATACGCAGGTTTGTATCGGGCTGTACCATAATTGTTGATTTAAAAATCTGGCTTGATTTATCGTTTGAAGCTTCTAGAGTGACTTCATGAATCCCAACACTTGTAAACACGACAGTTGGATTTTCTTCTGTTGAAACACTCGGATTCCCCCTCTCAAAAGTCCATTTATATTGGGTAGCACTGATTGATTTATTGATAAAATTAATCGTTACTGGCGACTGATAATCGTCATTTTCAAATTTGGGCTCATACGAGAATAAACTCACCAAAAGTGGTGCAACTGCAATGATTTTGGTTACTTTTTGAGTTTCAAGTCCATTTGAAACTGTTAGGGTGATTGCATGCTCTCCTGGAGTTTTAAAAACAACATTCGGAGGTGTTTTACCCGAAAAACTGGTTGGCATTCCATCCTGAAAATCCCATTTAAAAGTAAGTCCTTCACCAAGAGTATTATTAGTAATAGCTACCTCAGCTGGTGAATAATTACTTTTTACAATTTCAGAGGTAAAATCAATATTAATTCCGTCTCTAATTACAACCGTTTTACTGATTTCTTTACTCTCTCCATCTGCATTTGTTGCCCTAAGTTTTATAGTATATGTTCCTTGTTTATCATAAAGGATTTCTCCCGGATTTTTTAGATTTGAAATACTCGGATTTCCTCCTTCAAAAGTCCATTCATAGGTATCGGCACCCGAAACTTTACTTTCGATTTTAATGATAACTGGTACCGATTCTTTAGCATTAATATACGAAGTCGTAAAATCACCATCTACAGCTATAGAAGTTTCCTGATAGCATGAGGTAAGTGCAATAAACAGGAATAAGAGTAAAGCTTTTTTCATTTTGTTTTATTTAAACCACTACAGTTTTAAGGCTGTAGTGGTTTTTAATTTTTTATTTACTGCAATTATTTTTATAATCTTCTAACACTTTAATTAATCCTTCAAGCGTTTTAAAATCATGATTTTCAAATACAATTGAATCACATTTTAGATATTCGGTAATGTTCTTTTTTAGTTTATCATTACTTGATTTGTTTGTGTACAAACCTTTTTCCTGTGTCGGAATTTTTAAAATGAAATCTTCTGATAGTAATGGATCGACCAAAACCAAATAGCCATTTTCTTCATATAAGATTTTATAGAAGCTCGAAAAATCAAAACTCAACGAGTTTAAACTTCCTGCTGTAGCCAAAGTATTTCCTATTGTTTTTAATCCTAAATAACATTCTTCTTTGCCATCTTTATCAACGCAGAATCTAACTCCGTTTTTTGATTTAAAAGTTTCTGTTTTTTCTCTACCTTTTTCGTTAGTAAATTTTAGTATTACCGTTTTTCCATAAGCAGTCATATCAGCCATTCCACTTGATGATTCCGCTTTTATCGATTGAAATTCGGCTGTAATTGGTCCAGATTTTTTTTCTCCTTTTTCATTTATTACATATCCGCTTTGTTCATAAATATTAGCTGAATTTGAACGCTCTGTTTTTATTTTTTCTTCAGTAATTTTTGCTTGTTCAACTCTGATTGCCATAACTTCAGCTTTTCCTTGATGCTGTAGCGTATAACCATTCCCAATCAATACTCTTACAATATTCATCGCAGTAATATCTTTGCTCATTTTGTATCCTATTGGATTTCCGCTGTTATCAAAAGCTGCTTTAAATACCTTTTTATCAAAGGTTATCACTTCTTGTTTTAAAAGTTTATCATATCCCAAATACATCCCTCCCCTTGCAAACCATGTCCCAATTAGGTAATTATCCAAATCCATCACTTCATACATTAACTCACCATTTGTTGCTGGTGAAGTAACTTTTATATAACCAATTCTTTTGTCAAGCTGATCTGGGTTTTGTGCTTTAATACTGTAGACTGTTCCCGCATCATCAATCGTTAATTTATAAGTATCTGCAATTTTACTGGCGTCATCTATAATCTTTTGGGTACCTGTTCTTTTAGCAGAAATTCCTGTCGATTCGCTATTTAAGAATTTTTCGATTTCTTCCTTATTTAAACCATCGACAGTAAAATAATTACGATCTAACAGTTCGTAAATTATACTTCTATCATAATTGAAAGCACTAAATTTTCTGCTCTTAAAATCCAGTTCATTGGATTTTCCAGTTGTTTGATCTTTAAGTTCTATCCATGGTAATGTCAGGGAAGGTTCATTTGGAACAGTTTTTACCTCAGCAGTAACTGCATAACTCTTATCAAGATTGTAAATCGTAAAAATTGGCTTTTTACCTTCAACATATCCTACTGTTTTTTCATCGAGTTTTATTTCTCCTTTATCAATTTTGATTTTTTGAGCATTATTACTTATAGTAAAAAGTAAAATTAATAGGGTTAAAAAATTTTGTTTCATGTGTAAAAACCTTGTTTTAATTAATATAAATTCATAAAAAATTCTTCCAGCAATCATTGAAAGCCGGGTAATTAGTTTCGTTAAAATTGTGGTATTTTTGCTATTCTTAAATTTTGTAAATTCTAAAAAGGATATTTAAAAAATATTAAGTTTAATTAGTTCTAAGATTTGCTAATTACTTCAAATTCATAAAATAAGCTTTTATTTTATTATCAGTATTTTACTCATTTATTATTTGGCTTAATCCTAGCTACAGATTTAATTCAATTACAGTAACAATTAATCATTCTATTTCAATTCTTTCAAACTTTTTAGATAACGGTTCTATTATATTCTCTTCAAATAATTTTATTTGTCTATTTTTTTCATTTGAAAACCATCCAAAATCATTTTTCCCTTTTCCATTTATGAAATATAAACTTAACTCAACAAGCTTATCTTTATCATTTCGTTTTTCATTTACTTCTAAATAATAGGTTAGTTTTTCTCCATTTTTAAACATTCGTATTGTATTTATTTTTGACTCTTCAAAAATCGAGTCTTTATAAACTAGATATATTGACTTATCAGAAATTATTTTTAATTCATTCTTAAATTTCATAACAGATGTATTAAACTCATATACTTTCATTTTGCTAGGAGGGCTTACAGAACCGTGAAAATAAAGATATGTCAAACCAAAAAATAAAAGTTTATTAAATATGTAACCTGAAATAAAAATTATCATTAGGTATTTTAATATTTTTCTCATTTTAAACTTTTATAATAAAACTAAACCTTGACATACTTTCTGTCACACGAAAAGATTCGTGCGGAAACTGTTTTTTAAATTCATATATAATTAGAAAATAAGTATATCCCTAATTATCTGCTACTTTTTTTCAATTTTACTATTGTCTCTTTTTCAATGAATCCTACATTAGGATTTCCGTCCCACATCCTCACACAGCACCAATCGCTATTGTCTATTCTTTCAATCACTCTCAATAAATCGCCTTTTTTTAATTGCCTAAGTTTTTTTGTTACAGGAAATTCAGGCGAGTACAAATAAGTATCTTTATTTACAGAAATACTGTCTTCATTCCAGACCGACAAAGCCTCATGACGAAAAAAACAATCCTCATACTCTTTTTTATCATTTAATTCACGACAGGAATAATAAGTATTGGGGTCAGTTTTCCTTGTTTCAAATGGTAGTCGGAGCTCATTTAATTCCCTAAAAAAACGGTCATTTATTTCCCACTCTGTTTTACCAACCAAGTTACCCCAAAAACCTTTATCCTTCTTTTTTAAATACCCGCTGAAGATCTCTTTCATCGCGATTTCATGCAGTTTCTCAAAACTTAAAGGAGTGTGAATGTCTTTTTGGTAAAGTTCTCGAGGCAAAACAATATATGCTCCATTAAAAAAATACCAACTTTTATTAATCTTAACTCCATAAAAATAATCAAGACCATCACTGTTGCTGTTCTTATCATCATGTCTGGTAAGTTTGGCAGAAATCAATTTTGTTCCATCCTTATTGAAACATAACAAAGAATCAATTATCAGTGTTTTACTTAATTCAAATGGAGCATAATATTTTATATCATTCCTTATCCAATTACTAACTGTATCATTTATCTGCTTATAAACCTTATTATTTTCAGCGATCGAAACAGTTTTGACTGAACTCAATCTATACTCAACAGTATTATTTTTTTCTCTTGTACAAGAGAAAAAAATAATACTCAAGCAAAAAATAAATAACTTCCTATCTTTTTTTAACATATCCTTTATCTTTATTCGGGTTAATAAGCTTAGTAAATATCCATGTATAATTATTAATTGAGTGACTATCCAAAAAACCTTTTGGTTTCCAGTCTTTAGGAATAAATGCGCGTTGATCTTTGGTTAAACCAGTAGCTGCACATTGCGGAGCAATACCATCTTGTTCACCAATTGGATCGGCATCCGGTTCTCCTAAATTACTTCCGTATTGCCATACCCCTTCAAAATCTTTCCAGTTGCTACCACCACTACAGGCATTTTCAGGAGCAATAATGTAAAACTCGCCGAACATATAACCATTTGCTTTCAATTTATTTATGATTCCTAAAGCATAAGCATATCCCATACTATGAGCTACAATATCAATTTTTTCTGTTTTTTTATTAAATTTAATTTTTTCCAATTCTTTTGACAAATTAATACCAGCAATTAATCCATTATTCTTACGTAAAGTAAAACCTTCTATATTTGGACTTGTTGCCATTTTATGGTTAAACATATTATTTGCAAAACTTGCCGTGCTTCTATGATTAGATGTTTTTACACTGTGATGTCCGTCCGCATAGTAAACTTCTCTGTCTTTTAAACGTTCTTCAAACATAAGATCTATCCCTTCCCAATAATCATCTATTGAAATATTACTAATCATATTATCAGAATCGTCAAACTCGAACTTTGTCACTCCTGAATCTCGATACCCATTTACAAAGACAAGTACATTTTTATTGTTTTTAGAAGCCTCATATTGTGTTTTAGTCTTATAGTATGAAATATTATAAACTGGTGTTTTTTCTGTAATTTCAATTACCAAAACACCTGTATGTATTCCATAAAAACCATTTTTAAAACTACAGTCATTTCCTAAAGTATATTGACTATATCCTTCTATCCATTCACTAAAACCTTTTTTATTACATAATTGAAATGTATCCCAGAGTGTTTTTTTATATTGATTATATTTAGTCAAAGACATTTCTTTAGTTTCTTCTATATCTTCTTTTATCTTTCCATTCGATTCTTTATATTTTTTTATTACAATCAGATCATGTCCTGCAATTAGATTCCCACTACTCTGACTTTGAAACGCATACAACCTAAACGCTGGATCATTAATCTGTTTCCAATCCTGATGATTTAAAACAGTTCCTGAGCTGTAATCCATTAACAAATCAGTGCTTTTTTCAGCTGTTTTGTAAACTTCAAAAGGATGTTCTAATTTAAAAATTCCATGGCCGAGTTCGTGTGCTGGCGTTTTCGATAATGCAGTTTCTGAATTAAACACATAACCAAACTGTCCATTCAAGCGCATATAACCTTGCTGTCCTGTACTTGAAGTTTTATTGGTAATAAAAAGTATATAGCTTGATTCTGTTGATTGATATAGGTTATTAATTTTTTGCTGTTCTGTACTATAAGTCGACGTTATTGTGTTTTTTTCTGTTTGTATACTATTCCCAGAAACTACGCTGTCTATGTTTAAAACAGGCTCTTTAGTAAAATTTATTTTTACTCCTACTTTATTATAAATTTTCTGCGTATTTGTAATAACCTCATCAAGTTTGCTTTGCGAGATGTCATCTGTAGGTACTAAAGCAACATTTACTTCTTTTGGAGAAATATGCACTAATACAAATGCACCAATCACTTTCCATTTATCTCCCTGCTGTATAGTAGCTAATATTTGCTCTTCGGCATAATTAAGACTTCCTCTTACAGTTAAAATAAATATCTTATCATTTCGCACGGCATCTACTTTAGCACCGCTTTCTGTTTTAAAAACAATATCGTCCAGATTAATCTCTGAATCTGTAGTTGTAACCGCTGCTAAAACGGTATCAGTATCGCCATTTAAAACAGCTTTGTAAGGAAGGAAGTTTTTTCCAGCCTGTTTATATAATTTTTGCAGCGTAGATGTTGCATTATCTGGCAATACATCAAATGCATATTTACTGTTATTAGCAGAAAAAGCAATTGTAATTCCTTGAGCTGTAAAAGCGGTGGCCTGACCATTTTTATCAACACCATCTGTATTTTCAGGGGTAGATTTTCCTCCTACTGCAGCTACAATGCCTTCATCACTTCCATTTCCATCTTTATCTACATAATAAATTTTTCCTGTACTGTCTGTAATCACGGTATCTTTTCCTCCTGGAATAGTAACTTGCTCGTCGCCTTTACCATTAACAATAATATCCCCATTTGCATTGATTACAATTTTATCAATCTCAAATGATATTTCTTCTTTTATTTTTCCGCTTTGCCCTTCTCCTGTAAAATCTTCTACATTAACAACATTTTTCCAATCGGGATTATAACTTGTTTCTACAACTCCACTGATCAATTGATAATCTGTATTAACAACAATATTATTAAACTCAACGGCAATTTTAGTATCGGCCAGATAAGGAACAATTATATATCCTCTTCCAGAATATGGACTGTTTTCTCCTTTTAATTCCAGAATGGTTACTGGAAAATCGCCTGCTGTGAAAGTTTCACTCTGAATTAAATTGGTAAGCGGTTTTTGGTTTTGAATATTAATTTTAGGAATAATTCCGCAGTTGTAAGTCGGAACTCCATTGGTCTCTGTAGGTGTAGTAAAAGTACTGCTGTTAGAATAAGTAAATGACTGTACTCCATCAGCGGCCAGATCACAGCTTGAACCAACCCTAAATTGATACGTTACTCCCGGCTCTAAATTGGTAATTAAACTTTGGGTGTTTAAACTATTTGTCGAAAACCATTGTGCATTACGAACATCTTGCTTTTTATATTGCAACTGGTATTTAGTATGATCTGGAATTCCCTGCCATGTTATTTTAACGCTGTTTAGTCCTTGTGCTTCACTTAATAAAAACGTTGGTGCGGCACAGGGTGCAGTATATTTAAACGAATAGATTTCGCTGTAACCATCATTTTTAAAAACTGCATTTTCAGATAATCCTGTTGTTGAAATTGCCCTTACACGCCATGCATACCGCATTCCAGGCGTAAGAATTGGCATGCCTAAATTATACAACAAGGCAGTACTAAAAAGTGTTTCTTCGTACAAAAGTGGTGCCATCTGAAAGGCAAACTGCGGATCTAGCGTAGGATCAATCAGCTGTTTTAATTCGAACTTATACGAAACATTCGTTGCATTGTTTTGGCGCGGTGTCCACGTAAACATAATATTAGGGAAATCGCTTGCAGCAATCTGTTCATTTTTTTGAGGTGTATTTAATAGTGGAGGATTATTTAGTACTAAATACAAACTAGCACAACTTTTTTGTGAAATTTTTTGATTTGTGATGTAATCATACATCTCAAAACAAAAATTATACATCCCTTCTGGTAACCCATTTGCATACTGAGCTGCTGTAATCCCCTGTAGGTTTTCTAATCTAAATAAGGTGGAAATATCCGTATTTGTTAAAGTCTGAAGTTCACCTCCATTTATAAAAATTGGACGCTGCTGTATATAATCACTGGTCTGTATATTAAGTCCATTACCTTGAATATATAGTTTTAAGCGAACCTGCCTGTTGTTTATTGAAATATCTATTGGATTTATTAGTAACCGCATTTTAGTATCCATGCTCGTAGCATAATCAGATATTTTTACGCTGTAAGGACTATTAAAAATGGGTGTTAATTGTACAGGATATAATTGTGCATAACTGTTTAAACCAGAAAACAGTATCAGGATAAAAAGATATATTTTTTTGAAAATGTTTTTCATTTTTTAATAGATGATAATTTTTCTAACAAGCGTTTGTAGTTCTGTTTCTAATACTAAAATGTACATTCCGGACTGTAATGAGGTATTAAAATCGACTTCATACTTTTTCTTTCCTGAGTCTTTTTTCTGCATGGTAAATTCTCCTGTAGTAGAAAAAAGTCGTAAATTAATTGCAGAATTATTCTCCAGATTAACAATTGCTTTGAAATTACCGTTGCTAGGGTTTGGCGTCACGATAAAATCTATGATGGACTTTGGTGAACTGCCGGTATTTGGCAATGTGCTTCGTTTTTCTACTTTAATATTTTTATTGTAGATGGCAAAACATTCTCCTTGCGTTTGCTGTAAGCCAACGGTGTAGGTACCAATCTCGTTAAATTTGAGTATAATGTATTTTTCTTTTTGTTCGATTGTTTTTAATCCTTCAGGCAGTATCCATTTTGTACTTTCTCCAAAGGGATCGCTTACATTTACCAAAATAACTTCTTCATCCAGATAAGCCTGAGAGCTTAATAAAAATTCAGAACTTATAATTGCTTTGCTTGTCTTAATTATAATTTCGTCTTCACCAATACATCCTAAACCTGAAGTCACTTTTACATGATATGTTCCGGCATTTGTTATACTTACTTTTGGCTGGTTTGATGTAAATCCATTAGTAGAAGTCCAGTTGTACTGAGCTTTCGTATCTGCGATTGCAGCATCCAGATCTAAAACCTGATCGTTACACAATGTTCTGTCTTTTCCTAAATCAACTATAATTGGGTTTGGCTCTTTTAAAACAAATTTCTTTTTGTATAAGCAGCAATCAGGACAGGTAATACTTACTTCATAATTTCCTGCTTTAAGATTATTTAAATCTTTGGTTGTGGCACCAGTATTCCATAAATAACTGTAGGGTAAATTTCCTCCTGTAACATTTAACTGTATTGAGCCATCGTTTGCTTTATAACAAGTTGGATTTTTGATTGTTTCTGTAGTTAAGATTCCTTTTGGATCCCCTACAAAAATACTTCCCTGCACCACACATCCTTTTGCATCTGTAACCAATACAAAATAATTACTTGTTGTAATATTCTTAATTTTTGCAGTTGTTTCTCCGTTCGTCCATTCATATGTGTAAGGTGCTGTTCCGCCAGAAACATGAGCTTCTGCCCATCCATCATCTCCATTGTTACAGCTAGCATTTAATTTTGTAAACGTCAAATTTAATTTTGCGGGCTGAGCTATGTACTGAACTGCATCAGTCTCCTTAACCAAAATATTATTTGTGTAAGTCCCTAACTTAATTCCATTCGCATCTTCAATATTCAAAGCATACGTTCCTTCTGAAATATTTTCAAGAGTTTCGTCCTGATCATTCCATATCATCCAAGAGCCGTCATTTTGCTTTTTCTTCCATATGTAATAATAAGGAAGTCCATTATTTTTATCTAACGGAAGCTGAATTCCGCCTTTTACATGAGCGGTCAAAATTCCATCCTGAGATTCATCTCTTTGATTGTCTTGTGGATTTATATCGGTTTCATTTCCAAATTCATTATTTACATTACAAGAAATAGTTCTAACTATTTCGAATGTAACTTCAAACGGATCTGGTTCCTCTAAAGTGATAATTGAATTTGAAACGTTACAGCTAGATTTATTTGTTGCTGCATCATAATTAGCATCATGAATATTTAAGGTGTAAGTTTCTTCAGGAATTCCGTTTAAAGAAATGGTAAAAACACCATTATTAAAACTCGTAGCTACTGTCTGTATAACTCCTTTACTGTTTTTCCATTCATACCAATAAGAATTATTTGCAGAAATAGTACCACCTGTAATTTCTACTACAATTTTTCCATTTGTTGCTTTGTAAAAACTTGGATTTAAAACCTCACTATATTTTATTGTTAAAGGTGTTTTAGGTTCTGTAATGGTAATACTTTCCTGAGTTGTACAACCTTTTGCATCAGTAATAAATACCCAATATTCACCTGCTTTTAGAATAGTGTTTTTATCGGTTTCTATCTCGTTTGACCATTTATAATCATAAGGAGGGGTTCCTCCGGTAACATTTGCTGTAGCCCAGCCATCATTTCCTTCATTACAAAAAACATTACCGCTTGTTATGGTAACAGCTAATTTTGGAGGTTCCTGCATAAATTGGGTTACATCAATTTCCTGTACTAGCTGGTTATTGACATAAGTTCCCAACATAATTCCGTTTCTGTCTTTTATATTTAAGGCATAATTTCCATGCGAAAGATTTGAAGCTGTTTCTCCTATAATATTAGGCAAAGCCATCCACGAGCCATCAGCTTGCTGTTTTTTCCAATAAAAATAGTACGGCAGTCCTTTATTATCAGAATCAGCTAATGGAGTACCGCCTGTAACATGAGCTGTTAAAATACCATCCTGTGACTCGTCTCTCTGATCATCTTTTGGATTAATATCTGTATCATCACCAAATTCATTATCTGTGTTACAAGAAATAGTACGCAAAATCTCGAAAACAACTTTTAAAGGATCTGGCTCTGTTAATTTTACTTCTGATTCTAATACCGAACAATTTATAATTTGATTAGTTCCTTCATTATAATTTTTATCTTTAATGGTTAAAAAATAATCATCGGCAGGAATATTATCTAATGTAATGGTATAAACACCATCTATTATTTCTGCAATTGAATTTTGTATTTCTCCTTTAGCATTTTTCCATTCGTATCCATACGATTGATCTATATTTGGCGTCCCTCCTGTTATCTTAGCTACAATGCGTCCGTTAGTTCCACCAGAGAAAGTAGGTGACAAAATTTCTTCATATTCAATTGCTACTGGGATCTGAGGTTCTGTTATAGTGATACTTCCCTTTACAAAACAGCCTTTCTCATCTATAATCTCCACAAAATATTCTCCAGCAGTTAATTGCGCAATTTTGTTGTTGTTTACAATTCCACCATTAACATTATACCAAGTATATTTATAGGGTGCTGTTCCTCCTGTAACATTTGCTGTTGTCCATCCATTATTTCCTTCATTACAAGAAACATTTCCTGAATCAAATGCCAAGTCTAATTTTACAGGCTCAAAAATTTCTTTTGTAGTTAGAGTTGCTGTTACTAAATCTGTAGTATTATAAGTTCCTTTTACAATTCCGTTAGCATCTATAACATTTACAGCGTAATTTCCTTTCGAAAGATTTTGAGCCATCTTAGAAGTCTGATCATCCAAAATATCCCAAGCATTTGTTGCAACATTGTATTTTGACCAAACATATTGATAAGGTTCAATACCGCCAATAACTGCAGCAGTTAAAATTCCATCTGAAAATTTATTTGAATCTGTATCTTCATTTTCTGAATTACAAGATATAGATTGGGTTTCTGTTAACGTAATTGCAATTGGCTGCGGCTGGGGCAAAATTTGAGAAGATTCAATAACAGAACAACTCGTTTTATTTTCAGCAAAAGCATAATTTTTATCTGTTACTGTTAATTTATATTCTCCTGCCGGAATATTTTCTAACGAAATATTATAAGTTTTATCGACTGCATTATACTGAGCTGTCGCTGAAAATTCTTCACCAGTAGTTTTTATCCATTTATAATCATAGGATTTATCGTCTTTTATTGTTCCACCACTTATTGAAGCCGTGATTTTTCCATTAAACGCTCCAAAAAAAGTTGGCTTTTGTGTGTAAGTATAATTTACGGTTAATGGAGATAACGGTTGAGATATGGTTACTTCTATAATTTTTTCTTCTCCAAGTTGAATTTCACCATTTACTATAGTTTGAATTCTGGCAATACAGCCATTCATGTCTTTAACTTTTACCCTGTAAGTTCCAGGGTTTAATCCAGTAATTGTATATGGTTCATTATTTGGAAAGGGTATCCAGCTACCCCCATTATCTAATGAGTAATAATCATTTCCTAAAATGTTACGGGTTCCACCGGTTGGAATAATTGTTATAGCACCATCTTGAGATTTATAACATTGTACATTTTTAGCATCTAATGTAAAATCTAACGGAGGAGGAGATGTTATTATAAAAGGTTTCAAATCATATCGATCAGCATCAGTAGCTGTGCTTAATCCATCCTTAAATCCTATTAATTGTAACATATAGCTGCCTTTTCGTAAATCCGAAATAACGAAAGATTTATCTGCTTTAATTGCTAATGTGCCATTATAGTCAGTTGGGGTATCTGTGGCAACATCCAGTAAACTATAATTTAATTGTTCTCCATCAAATAGTGTTCTGTTAAATATAAATTTCACACTTCCATCATTAGTATCACTGCAAGTTGGCTGAATTATCAATTCAGAATCAACTTTTGGCGCAGTTAATCGAATTATATAATTAACTGGTTTTGAGACAACATCACATGCTTTTTGTCTAATAAAAATTTTTCTGCCAATATTATTAAATGTGTTACTTCCAAGAATATCAACTGCATTTGCTGAAAAACTTGACATTTCATTGAATTGAGGTAAATCTATCCAGTCTAAGGATTCAGGATTTTCATTTGGAGATGGATTTAATGAATATTGCCAATTATATTCTGAAGGTAAAAAACCCGTATTTGATTCTATCTTCATTTCACTTTCGGTTGAAAGATCATTTTGAATTCCTGGATCGACAATAACGAGAATGGGACGTACTTTTACATTAAATGATGATTGTCCAAGTCCATCTCCTTCATTTTTTACATTTTTAAATTGTTTAAATTCAAAATTAAAATCAAAACAATGGAATTTATCTGTAGTATATATTCTACCACTATTATTAGGCCTATTACCATTACAAGATTGTCTATCGTACCTTGACGCAGAAAAAAACATTGATACTGGCATTTTATCTGCTCGAAACGTAGTTAATGTTGTTGACTTATCATAACTTATTGTCTCTCTTTTATCATCGTAGTTAATAGTTAGGACTCTGTAATTATCAGCCGGTGTAATAAATTCAAGATTAACATATGCTTCTCCACAATTATGATGTTCATCTCCATAAGCCGAGCCTTTAAAAAAAATTTCATATGAGCCTATTTCTGGAGCTTGCCCAAATCCAAATCCTGAAACCAAAAAAACTATCAACAAGTAAATTCTCTTCATACACCTAATAAACAACAGTTAAAACTTCTTCTTTTACAGGGTTGCTACTCTGTAAACTCGGAATCAAGTGATACTCGTATTCCATATTTATTTTTAAATTTTTATCTTCAATGGTAAACACATTCCCATTTAATTCCTTCCATAATGTTGGCGGAGCTCCCTTTAAATTTTTATATATACTTAAACCGTTTATCTTCTCTTTGCTTTTATTATAATCCCAAGTGAGCGTTATTTTTTTATTTTCCCGATCAGGTATTCCTTGCAAAAATGAAATCACTTTAAGTGGTGTAAAATCTAAAACTTGTACTGTTATGATAGAATGATCCAGTGATGACCATAGATTACTTCTGTCTTTAGCCAAAATAGCGTATTGATATGTTTTTTTATTCTCTACTCTATCATCTGTAAATTCCTGAATGGTGTCGTTTATATGTTTTATTTCCAGCCATTTTTCTTGTCCTTTTTCTCTTCTTCTAAGACTATATCCTACGACGTCTTCACTATAACTACGAATCCATTTTAAATGTACTTTCCCATCTTTATTATCATAATCTTTAAAAATTGGTGCTGCCGGTGGGATCTTATCCGGTTTATCTAAAACCAAAACATCTGATGGCTCTGAAATGTTAAATCGCATATCTTCGGCAGCAATTCTATAATAGACTTTGCTATTAGTCATTTTCAGACTGACACTATCCTTATAAGTATTACCAGTATATGATTTATGATAAATATCTACGAACTCTTCATCAGCATTATTAGCTTTTAAAATACGATAACCTCGTAAATCTTTTTCCTGATTTGGTTTCCATTTTAACTTTACCGTTCCTAGACTATCAATTATACCTTCTAGTCCAATTGGTTTTGCAGGAGGTATAGAATCTACAGGCTGTACCAGCATACTTTGAGAGGTTAATCGCTGATTGTTTTTACCTAAAACTGATATCGTAAAGTAATTGGAGGGAAATAAATTTTCTTTGTAATTTAATTTTCTCTGTGATGGAGGGATAATTTTAGAAACTACTTTATAAGGTCCTTTATCATTATCTGCCAAATTGATTTCGTAACCTTGAATAAAACTTTCTGATGCTGCAGGATAATCCCATTCTAAATTAACTTCATTCGAATTGATGATATTGTAGTCAATTAGTCTGGCTGAAGCAACTACAGCATCCACACCTTTAACTGTAATAGGTTTTGTTACTTCTCCCTTTTCTCCAAAAGAAGTTATACCATATAATCTGTAGTGATACATTTTATCGTTGACACTAAGTGTATCTACATAATACATAGTTTTTGACGGATGATCTTCTTTATCATTTAAATTGACAAGAGCTGTATTTGATATTGGTGCGTAATTTATTCCGTCAGAAGATTTTTCAACCATAAAGGAGGTATAAATTCTTTTAAAAGTTTCATAATCCCAGGAAAGTAATACTTTTTTATCATCAGGGATAGCAATAAAATCTGTTGGCGCTGGTAAAGCTGTATAATCTTTTAATCCAATTACATAAGATGATTCTTTAACTTTTGGACTTTCGAAAACACTTACCTGATAGGCATAAACTTCATTTTGTTTTACGTTGGTATCAACAAGCCCCCAGCCTGCTTTTACAGCCCCTTCAAAACTCATATCCGCAGCGTACAAAGCAAAAGTGTATCGCTGATCTAGTTCATCAGCCATATTTACAATTTTGGATAACTCTCCTTCTTTGGCTGCAGTTACTTCAAAACTTTCACCATAAATAGATTGTGCTATAATAGCTGCATTATTATCTTTTTGTACTAAGTCGAGCCAGGAATCTAATAGTTCTGGTAATAATGGCTTTGGTGTAAGTTGTATTTTTTCAGGTTTAGTTAAAATAATTCCATCCCGCAATACGGTTGTTCTGGTAATTATAAATCCTTTTTTATTTGCTTTCTGCCACTCACTAGGAGAATTAACTGCCCAACGGATTAAAATTTTATTTTTTTGAGCTCTGGCATTGACCATGACAGCTGGACTCTTAACTTGAGAGTATGATAACGATACAAATAGTAAAAGAAGTAAAAGAAGTTTATTTTTTGACATTTAAAAATGTAATTATTTCAATAAATAGAAAAAGCAAACACTTCAAACTTAATATTGAAGTATTTGCTTTTTATAGATTTAAATTAATATACGTACTGAACAGTTTCAGTATCAGTTGAACCAGAAAGTTTTGTTATTTTTTCTGTTGGATAATTATTCACATCATATGTATAGGTAGATATATATGTATCTGTATGAATATTACCTTGAGATCCTGAAGTATCAACCTTTTTAATTATATTTTTAACAGCAGGCTCTTCATCTAATAATAAATTCCAACCTAAAATATTTTTAAGGGGACTATTTTTAGTATCGTATTCGTATATTTCCACAGTTTCAAATTTATCATACGATCTTTCTGCTTTTATTAAATTACCATCTTTGTATGTTAATTTTCCCGTTTGCTGAAATTTTACTTCAAGACCCGTTTTAATATCAACTTTAAACTGTTCGTAAGAAACCGTACCATCATTATTATGTTTATATTTAGTTTTACTATTATAATCATCGTCATATTTTTCAACATAACTTGTCATTAGTCCATCAGTATAGCCATATTCAACAGGACCTTTTGATAATCCATTCTTATCAAATTCTTCTTTCGTTACTATTTCATTCCCGTTGTATGTAAATTTCGTTAGTGAACCATCAGCTTCTGTTATACTGACAATTTTATTTCCATTATAGAGATAATTTTCACTTGAAGAACTTCCCTTACTATCAATCTTAGTTATTTTTTTAACTAAAATTGGAGAAGCTGGGTCAGATGATTCATTATTATCATCTTTTGAACAAGAGGTAAATACTAATAAAGCGGCGCTTAATAAACCTAATAAATTTTTCATGGTTTTGATTTTAAATTAATTGGCTAATTTAGAAATCAAAGGATACTATCAAACTCCATAATAAGTTAATTTAATAACAATATAAGACTTATTAAAAATATGTTAATTGTGTTTTTAATCAACCTTATATTCATTTATCAAAAATTAGAAAGTATAATAACAATATCATTTCTGTTATTACAGATTGACAAAAATGTTAATAAAAAAACGCTAAGAAATCAAATTCTTAGCGTTTTCCAATTTATATTAGTCTAAAACTAAACCTATCTGGCCATCATCATCTAATTCTGTTTCTACAGGATCATCTTCTGATACTTCTGGTTTTTCAGGGATTTCTTCGACTGGTTCTTCATAAGGAAGCGGGTCTAATAAATTAACCTGTTTTAGTTTATCTGTAGTTAATTGATTTCCTAAAGCTTTGAAACCTTTTACAGCTATAAAGTCTTCAACATCAATATGTAAATCTTCTTTTTGAACTCCTTTTACTTTCGCAAAAACCAATTGCGCTACCGGACGATAATCTGTTGAGACAATTTCTAATTGCGAATTTGGATGATCTGTAATAAAGCTTTCTTCTTTACCTTCATTTTCTACAAGGAAACGTTTTAAGAAATAACGCTCTTTTTCTCCATCATAATAAATAGCAGAAATTGGTTTTTTAGGTTTCCATTTTTCCAAAATAATCATATCTTCCTCAAAATGAGTTGACAATTCCGGAATAATGACTTTTAATTTACCTGTCTGGCTTATAACTAAAATTTTATCGCTTGGCTTAAATTCACCTAACAATTCACCTCTTGCATCAACATTTAAACGTTTTACGGTATCATCAAACCAAACTTTTCTTGGCAGTAGAGTTGAAATTCCTTTTTCTTTTAATTCGATTTTCTTGATTGGATATTTTGTTACCAAATTTCCTTTCGAGGCACGGCCTTTAATCGCCAGTTTAGCAAAATCAATATCGAATTTCAATTTTTTGATTGTTCCTACCTGACGCAATAATATCGTTACAACCTCAGCTTCTCCGTTTGGATTATGTGAAAAATAAACAACCTGAGAACCGCTTGTTCCATTTGTTAAATCGTAAGCTTTATCGCGCGTTACTCCGCTAACGTTGAAACGTTTTATATATGAAGGACCAGATTTACCATCACGGTACATCATATTATAAATAGTTCGTTTATCACTCTTATCAAAAACAGCAACATGTATGATATCTTTTCCTATAAAAGTTTTGGCATCTACTTTTGTTATCATCAATGTTCCGTCTCGTAAAAACACAATTACATCATCAATATCAGAACAATCGCCAACGTATTCATCTTTCTTTAAGCTGGTTCCAACGAAACCTTCTTCACGGTTTACGTATAATTTTGTATTACGTAAAACTACTTTTGTTGCCTCAACATTATCAAAAACACGAAGTTCAGTCTGGCGTTCGCGGCCTTTTCCGTATTTCTCTTTTAATTTGGTAAAGTATGCAATTGCAAAATCTGTTAAATGTTCCAGATTATGCTCTACTTCTTTCATTTCGTCTTCTAACTTCGCAATAAAATCATCCGCTTTATCAGAGTCAAAACGAGTGATACGAATCATTGGTATTTGAGTCAGACGTTGTAAATCATCGTCGTTAATTTCTCTGACGAATGATTTTTTGAAAGGCTCAAATCGGTCGTATAAATATTTATAAAGTGATTCTCTATCAGAATACAATTTGAAATCAATGTACATTTCTTCACGAATGAAGATTTTCTCCAAAGTAGAAAAATGCCATTTATTTTTTAATTCTTCTAACTGAATCTCTAATTCCTGACGAAGTAAATCAACTGTTCTGTGTGTTGAAATTTTCAACATTTCAGAAACTCCAATAAACAATGGTTTGTTGTCTTCAATAACGCATCCTAAAGGCGCAACAGAGGTTTCGCAGGCTGTAAAAGCAAACAAAGCATCGATTGTTTTATCTGGCGAAACGCCCGGAAAAAGATGAATTAAAATTTCAACATCGGCAGCGGTATTGTCTTCAATTTTCTTGATTTTGATTTTACCTTTATCATTGGCTTTCAAAATACTGTCAATTAAAGTCGATGTATTGGTAGAAAACGGAATCTGCGTAATCACCAAAGTATTTTTATCTAATTGCGAAATTTTAGCACGCACACGCACACGTCCGCCGCGAAGTCCATCATTATAATTGGAAACATCGGCAATACCTGCCGTCATAAAATCAGGATAAAGCGTAAAAGCTTTTCCTTTTAAAATTTTAATCGAAGCATCAATTAATTCATTGAAGTTATGAGGTAAAACTTTAGTCGAAAGTCCAACTGCAATACCTTCTGCTCCCTGTGCCAAAAGCAATGGAAATTTTACAGGAAGATTGTTTGGTTCAGCACGACGCCCGTCATACGAAACACCCCAATCTGTAATTTTTGGAGAATACAAAACCTCCAAAGCAAATTTAGATAAACGTGCCTCAATATAACGCGAAGCTGCTGCTCCATCGCCCGTTAAGATATTTCCCCAGTTTCCCTGGCAGTCAATCAATAAATCTTTTTGACCAATTTGTACCATTGCGTCACCAATACTAGCATCTCCGTGTGGGTGATACTGCATGGTATGACCAACAACATTGGCAACTTTGTTATAACGACCATCATCCAGCTCTTTTAAAGAGTGCATGATACGACGCTGAACAGGTTTAAATCCGTCCTCGATAGCAGGAACTGCACGTTCCAGAATTACGTATGAAGCGTAATCCAAAAACCAGTCTTTGTACATTCCGGTTACTTTGGTAATAACGTCTTCTCCTTCTTCTTCCTGATTTTCGTAAAAATGCTGCCCTTCAAAGTGTTTAGCATCTACGTTGATAATCTCATCGTCGTCTCCATCCTGATTGTCATCCGTCAGGTTTTCATCTTGATTATTTTCGTCGTCGTTTGGAATTATGTTATCGTCTTCTTCGTCTTTCATTTTTATGCTGAATTATTTCAGTATTTTATTTTAAAACTTTATTGTTAACTATTTTAGTTGTTTTCAAACTATCCAAAAACAATCTTTCTTTTTCTTCCTTTTCATTTGTATCCACAAAATATTTTATTCCTGCTTTTTTGAAAAAGTCTTTTACATCATCTTTGCAATAATCCCAATTTTCTCTAAGGTTATTAGAAGATTCAGAAGTTCCACATTCAAAACAAACTTCAATATGCGCAATAATTCTATTTTCTTTATTATAAAAAAGAATTAAATTTCTTGGCATATAACAACTTGAATAAGGAGCAACATCACCTTCAACTTTACAATGAATTTTAATCAAACCAAATAATTCTTTTATTTGAGTTTCTTTCAACAATGTAACTTTTTCATTAATCATTGAAGTATCAAAATCGATCTTATTATTTCTAATAATTTCTTTATGTCTTAATGTATCCCAAGCTAATCGATCTGGATAAGAGAATATTTCAATCTTTTTAATTGCTTCTTTTTCTAAATCAAAAGCATCAGAATAGTCCAGATTTCTTTCTCCTTCAAAAGCTTTATTTTTATTACAGGAAGCTAATCCTAAAATAATTGATAAAACTAAAAGCTTACTAAACTTCTTCAAGCTCATCAATCTCCACTTTCAAATTCTTGATAATAAACTCTTGTCTGTCTGGTGTATTTTTACCCATATAGAAAGATAACAACTGCTCTATCGAAGTATGTTTATCCATCATAACCGGATCAAGGCGGATTGTATCTCCAATAAAATTTTTAAACTCATCTGGAGAAATCTCTCCTAAACCTTTAAATCGGGTGATTTCTGGTTTTGGTTTTAGTTTCTCGATCGCATCTTTTCTTTCTTCTTCAGAATAACAGTAAATCGTTTCTTTTTTGTTTCGAACCCTGAAAAGCGGTGTTTGCAAAATATACAAATGCCCTTCTTTAATTAATTCTGGGAAAAACTGCAAAAAGAAAGTAATTAAAAGCAAACGAATGTGCATTCCGTCGACATCGGCATCGGTTGCGATTACTATATTGTTATAGCGCAATTTTTCTAAACCGTCTTCGATATCAAGTGCAGCTTGCAATAAGTTGAATTCTTCATTTTCATACACAATTTTTTTAGTCATCCCGTATGAATTCAAAGGTTTACCACGCAAACTGAAAACTGCTTGAGTATTCACGTCACGCGACTTTGTAATCGATCCGGAAGCCGAATCTCCCTCGGTAATAAAAAGCGTACTTTCTAAGTTTCTTGGATTTTTAGTATCTGGAAGATGCGCTCGGCAGTCTCTTAATTTTTTATTATGAAGATTGGCTTTTTTAGCACGATCTGTAGCCAGTTTTCTAATTCCTGATAATTCTTTACGTTCACGTTCTGCCTGAAGAATTTTGCGTAACAAAGCTTCGGCAGTCGGAGGATTTTTATGCAGGTAATTATCTAATTTGGTTTTGATAAAATCGTTTACGAAAGTACGAACAGAAACTGCTGGCGTTCCATCATCAGAACCCATATCTGTAGAACCTAATTTTGTTTTGGTCTGAGACTCAAAAACCGGTTCCATAACTTTAATACTAATCGCACTCACAATCGATTTTCGAACATCTGATGCTTCGAAATTCTTATTGTAAAACTCACGAATCGTTTTTACAACTGCTTCACGATACGCCGCTAAGTGCGTTCCTCCCTGCGTTGTATTCTGACCGTTGACAAAAGAGTGATATTCTTCACTATACTGCGTTTTACTGTGTGTTAACGCAACTTCAATATCATGATCTTTTAAGTGAATAATTGGATATTCTAAATCTTCTTCGCTGATTGTTTCTTCTAATAAATCACGAAGTCCGTTTTCTGAATAATATTTTTCTCCATTGAAAATAATTGTCAAACCATTGTTTAGGTAACAATAGTTTTTAACCATTTTAATAACGTATTCTAAACGGAATTTATAGTTTTTAAAAATCGTTTCGTCTGGCGTAAAAGTTACTTTGGTTCCTTTACGTTTTGTGGTTTCGATTATATCTTCTTCAAGAACTAAATTTCCGGCAGAAAACTCTGCTCCTTTTTGTTTATCATCACGAACAGATTCTACACGAAAATAATTTGAAAGTGCATTTACCGCTTTTGTTCCGACACCGTTCAAACCTACTGATTTCTGGAAAGCTTTAGAATCGTACTTTCCACCTGTATTCATTTTCGAAACTACATCGACCACTTTTCCTAACGGAATTCCACGTCCGTAATCACGAACAGAAACCGTTTTATCCTTGATAGTCACTTCAATAGTTTTACCGGAGCCCATTACGAACTCATCGATACAGTTATCTAAAACCTCTTTTAAAAGAATGTAAATACCATCATCTGGAGAAGAACCGTCTCCCAATTTTCCGATATACATTCCCGGACGCATACGGATATGTTCTTTCCAATCGAGTGATCGGATATTATCTTCGGTATATTGATTTTGCTCTAGCATAAGGTGAATTGGATTTTTGGCTAATGTACCATTTATCGGCAAAAAATGAAAGCGTATTTCTTTTTTGTTACGAATAATAACAGGTTTTAAATCTATTTAAATTGATTTTAAAAAAATATGACCGTTAAAAATATAAAAAATCAGCTATGAAACAAAAAAATACTATTTGATTCCGAGTACTTCCTTTGCCAAAGCAATCATTTCGGGCGTTCCGGTATTTTTGTTTTTTTCGTCAGAAAGTTTGACCGCTCCCTGCCAATGTGTATTATCGGGTTTCGTTTCTGTTAATTTTATCACCATATTCATGGCTGGAAGTCCAACATCATTGGTAAAATTTGTTCCGATTCCGAATGACATTTTGATTTTGTCCTGACAAAAGTCGACTATCGTTTTTACTTTTTCAAAATTTAAAGAATCTGAAAAAACAATGGCTTTCGATTTTGGATCAATTCCCATTTTGGTATAATGCGTAATTACTTTTTTGGCAAATTCAATTGGATCGCCGCTGTCATGTCGAACGCCGTCAAAAAGTTTGGAGTATTTTTTATCAAATTGATTGAAAAATATTTCTGTAGTATAAGTGTCTGTTAAGGCAATTCCGAGATCACCGCCGTAAACCTGTGTCCAATGTTCCAGACTTATGGAATTTGCCATTTTAAAACCGTATTGCGCCGCATGAAACATAAACCATTCATGTGCGTGCGTGCCTAAAGGGCGTTTGTTATTGACCATTGCAAAATGTACATTGCTGGTTCCTATAAAACTTTGCCCGCCAAAAGTTCGCAGAGTTTCATTTACCAAATTATGAACATCATAAGAATGGCGGCGTCTTGTGCCGAATTCTAAAATAGAAACGCCTAGTTTATTGTAATTATCGATTTTATCTTTTGTGAGGCTTTTTATGGCTTCGTCATTCAAGCGGATTAAATGATTTGATTTATAAAAAAGCTCCGAAATTAAAGCCATTAATGGAACTTCCCATAAAATAGTCCGATACCAAAAACCTTCAACTGTAACTTTAATTTCTGATCCTTCCTGACTAATCTGTACTTCTGACGGATCGAAACTATATCCTTGTAAAAAATCTAAATAAGTGGGATCAAGATAAGGACAGTAATGTGACAGGTAATTTTTTTCTTCTTTAGTTAAACGAAGATCTTCCAATGCATCTACAGAACGACGAAGTAAATCTGCAAAACCAGCCGGAAATTTATGCTTTCCTCGATTAATAAATCCGTATCGAACCTTTGCCTTTGGAAAAAGTCTTATTACAGCATGCTGCATTGTAAATTTATAGAAATCATTGTCTAAGATCGATTTCAAAAAAGTTGTCTCCATATCGCATTAATTCAATTCCTGAATTGCTAAGATACGGCAATATAAGGAAAGAAGAAAACTCTTTAAACAAACAACATAATTATATTTGTTTAGGTATTATTTTAAAAGCCATAAGACTTTCTCTAAATAGATAAAGAGTAATAAAACGACCGCACTTTCTGTTGTATGTAACCTGAAATTCTAATATTCCATCTTCCTCTTTTGGATTTTCAATCTGAACACGTTCTCCTTTTTTATCCAAGTAATAAAGATCGTCAATTCTTGAAAGATTTTTTATTTTAAAAGTAATTTTATCTCCATCATTTGCCTGAATCACTCCAGAGAAAGGCATCAATACCTCACAACCTTCTTTTATGAATGCACTATAGATAAGAGGGCCGTTTAAAAACGCTTCTTTATTCCCTGTATTTCCCGCATACATAGCTGACTCTGGAAAATGTTTAGCATTAAAATATTGAGGGTCCATATCAAAATAAAAAGGCTTAAAAACTTTGACCACTATCTGACGCTTTTCATCAAAATATCCTTGTCCCCAAGTCGCATCAACAAAGACCCATTTTCCATCAATCTGAACTGAATTCCAAGCGTGATTTGTTCCTAATCTCCTTCTTCCTATATCATTTAGTAAAGTTTTAGAATCACCTTTTATTACCTGACATTTTAATCCACACAATGTCGATAAATGTGCATATAATTGCGCAAAACCTTCACAAACCGCTTTCTTAGATCTAAATGCTTTTTGAGCTGTATTTGCATCTGATAATTGCATTTGTTTAGCATTCTCTGATTCATTCTTAGAAGTAAAAGTTTTTGGTTTTGGAGGATCTAAATAGGTCTCTAAATCATATTCCAAATTAAATGCAATCCAACTATAGATTGCTCTTGCTTTATCATGTTCTAAAGTAAAATCTTTTTGAATTCTCTCTGCTAATTTTTCGGTATTTCCAAAATTTGGATATTTTAATACAATGCTGTCAATTGCAGTATACTTTTGTGAATAAGTAGAATTTAGAAAAATGATATTTAGAAAAAATACAAAGAGGATTTGTTTTATTTTCATTACAACTTTTGAATTGAAATAGACTTAGTGTTATTCTTTATTTTGGAATAACTTTAAAAGAAACAATACTATTTGTGTTTACAAAAATTGTAATGTATTCGCCAATATTATTATCATACGGAATTTGAAATTCTAAACCGCCTCTTTTTTCTTTTGCGTTTTTAATCAAAACGGGCTGATTCCTTTTATTTAAATAAAGAACCTGATCTGACTTTTTTACATTTTTAATTTCAACATCAATTTTATCTCCGTATTTAGCTTCGATAATTCCGGTAGTTGGAGATTTAATTTTAAAATCGTTCTCGATTGTTTTATTATAAATTAAAGGTCCGTTAAGAAAAGCATCTTTATCTAATCTATCTCCCAAATAAGAACCGGAATCAGGGAAATGTTTAGCGAAGAAATAATCCGGATCTGTATCAAAGTAAACAGGTGAAAAGTCATTTACCATTCTGCCTTTACTATTATCAAAATAACCCTGTCCCCAAGTGACATCAATCAAACGCCATTTTCTGTCAATTAAAACAATATTCCATGCATGATTGGAAGAAGTATTTTTTCGGCCGATGTCTCTTAATGAAATTTTAGAATCTCCTCTGATAATTTCAGATTTTAAGCCTGTTAGTTCTGCTAAATGTTGATACAAAGCAGTAAATCCTTCGCAGACTGCTTTCTTCGAACTAAAGGCTTTTTGCCATAATCTGTCATTCAGTTCTTTAATTTTGCGCTGTTTTTCGGCTTCAGTAGAATAACTAAATCCCTGCGTTCTCGGCGGATTCAAAAAAGCATTGTAATCATATCTTATATTGAAGGCAATCCAGCTGTAAATTGCTCGTGCCTTGTCATAATCAGAACTGAAGTCTTCTTCAATTCTTTCCGCTAATTTTTCTGTGGTTGCAAAACTTTTTGGATATTTTGCAACGATTTTATCTACTTCATTAATTTTTTGTGCGAAAGTATAATTCAAAAAAATACTATTCAACAAAAGGAATATAATAGCAATCTTTTTTTGTGGCATTTAAAAATTTAATTTGATAATATCTTTGAGTTCTTTATCTAACTCGACGTTAGAAATTTTATTTTCTTGTAAATCAAAATTCGCGCCAAATGTTGGTAATGAAAAAGTTCCTTTAATTTCAGCTCCATATCTTGGCAAAGCATTTCGCGCAATTTCTAAAACGGAAGCGCCTCCTCTTGATCCAGGCGAAGTTGCTAATAGTAACATTGGTTTTTGCTGAAAAACTTCTTTCGTAATCCTAGAACTCCAATCGAATAAATTTTTGAATGCTGATGAATAATTATTGTTATTCTCGGCAAGAGAAACGACTAAAATATCTGCGCTGGCAAGTTTCGCAAGAAATGCTTTTGCAAGTTCGTGCTGTCCTACTTCTTTTTCAAGATCAACACTAAATAATGGCATTGCGTAATCGTTTAAATCTAAAACTTCGACATCGGCATTTTCGAATAAACCTGCCGCGTATGTGGCTAATTTTTTATTGATCGAATGCTGACTGTTACTTCCTCCAAAGGCGATAATTTTCATGGTTTTTCTTTTTGTAATTTTTCTTCTATTGGTTCTTTTTTTGTCTCGTCGATTTCGTAAATTTCTTTTGCTATTTCTACCGAGTACTCATTTGGATAAATTTTACCTCCGTAAGATTTTGCATATACTTTGGTAAATTCTGCTCCAAAATACAGAATAATTGCCGAATAATAAACCCAAACTAAAATAATTATCACAGATCCTGCAGCACCGTAAACAGAGGCCACTGTTGAACTTCCTAAATAAAAACCGATGGCAAATTTACCAATCATAAAAAGTACAGCTGTAACTCCAGATCCTATAAAAGCATCTTTCCACTTGATTTTTCCGTCTGGTAATGTTCTAAAAATAATAGCAAAAAGAGTAGTAATACTTGCCAGTACAATAACTATGTTAACTATATAAAATAAATAAACTGTACTTTCTGGAAAATAAACTTTTAAACGTGAACTAAGTAAGTCTAAGGTTGTACTTATAAAAAGACTGACCAGCATTAAAAAACCAACTGAGGCAATCATTGAGAATGACATTAAGCGGTTTTGAATAAATTTCTTAATTCCTTTGTCTGGTTTTGCACGTAATCCCCAAATAAAATTAATAGAACTTTGTATTTCGGCAAAAACTCCTGACGCTCCAATTAATAGCATTATGATTCCAAATACGGTTGCAAAAACATTATCGCCAGATAATTGCACATTTTTAATAGCTTCCTGAATTTGACTTGCTGCGCCGTTACCAACCAAACCATTAATTTGTCCGTACAATTCTCCCGTTACAGCTTCCTCTCCAAAAAAGAAACCACAGATTGTAATGATAATAATCAATAAAGGCGGCAATGCAAATATGGTATAGTATGCAAGTGCCGCACTAAGCTTAATGGCATTATCATCGTTAAATTCTAAAAAAGTGTTTTTTAGTAAAAACCATGTTTTGGAGAATATATTTTTGATTTTCATTTGCTGATTTTTTGATATTCTCTCAAATTTACGCAATAATCAAAAATTTTTGATTCTTGATTTTTAATGGAATTTTACATTTTTTCCATCTACCGATCATATATTCCTAGCGGAATATTTTTCGGCGGGTATAAAACATTGGCTACCGATATTTAATTCCTAGCGGAATTTCCTGTCCTACATAAATACCTGTTTATTACTAAACGGACAATCTCGTTAGATTTAATATTCAAACCAAAAACAGATGTATTTCTAACGGAATTTCCTGTAATGTATAAACACCTATTTATTACTAACAGAATAATCTCGTAGAGATTTAATATCGGTAACCCAAAAACTACGTACAACAATTGTCCCGTAAGGACTATACATTATTTATAATGACAAAAAATCCCTTTATCATAAACTGTCCACAAACTTGCTTTTTGATTTGCCGCTTTTAAAGCATTATTTGCCCAGGTATTACAAGTATAAAAAAGACTGTAACTTCCTTTGGCTTCATAAAAAGCATCTTTCTTTCCGTAGCTGTGGCCTTCAATCCATTCCGGATGAATTGGATCGCTGAAACTATCTGAAATATAATTAACCAGACTTTGATAATTTTCTTTTGAAATCAAAATACGTTTGCAGTCCTCACCTTCTCTTAATTGTTTAAAAAATGTAGTATGCATTGCCGATGAACTGATTCCAAATGCAGCTTTGCAGGCTGTACTTGCTTTTAAGTCTGACCACTCCGGTGTATCTAAATAAAAACCTTTATCGCCCCAGCCAAAAGCAATAAAATTCATTAACGAATCTTTTGATTGCGTTTGGTTAAACTGAATTTCGTTTCGCCAGTCTTTGATTTCATTTTTTATTGGAACGACAATATCTGTATGAACGCCATTTGAGAGAATGTAAATAGGAACTGCATTTTGCTCTTCGACCTGAGCAACATCTGAATTGACGGTAATTTTAGAAATCAGATAAACGGATCCTACATAAAGGACAAGAAAACTAAAGATTCCGATAAGTGTCCATTTTAAAATTTTGAAAGTTTTTTTTAGCATTTTGATTGGCTTATTTTAGATTAGTAATTGGTAATTTTTCTGTAACCAATTTTTGAGCCAAAAAATTTCTGTGCTGTAAATGGCACACGGATTTTACGGATTCGCTTTCGCGAAAGCGCAGATTTAAACGGATTTTTTATTCTCATTTTTGTCAGGCTGAGCGAAGTCGAAGCCCACGCAAAGATTAGCAATACTATATGGAGCTTCTTACGTGGGCTTCGACTTCGCTCAGCCTGACAGTAGTGAACTCAAGTTTTTTAAACATAAAAAAACTGCTGAATTTCTCCAGCAGTTTTAGTCTATTCTCTATAATCTTTATTCTATTCTCTAGAAAAAAAGATTAAACGTTAAAACGGAAATGCATTACATCACCATCTTTTACAACATATTCTTTTCCTTCAACTTTGAATTTTCCAGCTTCTTTAGCTTTTGCTTCAGAACCGTATTGAACGTAATCTTCGTATGAAATAACTTCGGCACGGATGAAACCTTTTTCAAAATCGGTATGGATAACTCCTGCTGCTTGCGGTGCAGTTGCTCCAATATTGATTGTCCAAGCACGAACTTCTTTTACTCCTGCTGTAAAATACGTTTGCTGCTTTAATAATTTATAAGCTGCACGAATTAAAACTGACGCTCCCGGCTCTGTTAATCCCATATCTTCAAGGAAAACCTGACGCTCTTCGTAACTTTCTAATTCTGTAATATCAGCTTCTGCTCCTACAGAAAGAATGATAACTTCTGCATCTTCATCTTTTACTAATTCACGAACCTGATCTACATATTTATTTCCGTTTACTGCTGAATTTTCGTCAACATTACAAACGTATAAAACTGGTTTTGCAGTAATTAATTGAAAAGATTCCATTAGAACTTCTTCGTCATTACCTTGAGGAGTAATTGTGCGAGCTGATTTAGCTTGTAATAATGCTTCTCTAATTCTGTCTAAAAGTGCTTTTTCAGTTTGCGCTTCTTTATTTCCTGTCTTTGCAGCACGATTTACTTTTTCTAAACGTTTTTCAACTGTTTCTAAATCTTTTAACTGCAATTCGATATCGATAGTTTCTTTGTCACGAATTGGGTTTACGTTTCCGTCAACGTGAACAATATTATCATTATCAAAACAACGTAAAACGTGAATGATAGCATTACACTCTCTAATGTTTCCTAAAAACTGGTTTCCAAGACCTTCACCTTTGCTTGCTCCTTTTACCAAACCTGCAATATCTACGATATCTACAGTTGCCATTTGTACGCGTTCTGGTTTTACCAATTCTTCTAATTTGTTGATTCTCGGATCCGGAACGTTTACAACACCAATATTAGGTTCGATTGTACAAAACGGAAAGTTCGCACTCTGCGCTTTTGCATTAGATAAACAATTAAATAATGTTGATTTTCCAACATTTGGTAATCCTACAATTCCTGCTTTCATCTGTTGTTTCTATTTATTTTATTGGGCTTTGAACTTATCAAAGTCCCACCATTAACTCTCTTTTTTAATGGATTATGATTTACGTGAGTTTTTTTTGTTTCTGCCAAAATGATATTTTTTGGCTTTAAAATTTTGCAAATATAAGATTTAATACCTCGTAAGCGAAGTAAAAATGTGCATTAATATAATTTTAGGGTAATTCTTAAAAATTTTTAAACTTATTATTAAGTTTTTGTTAAAAAATATTACTTTTATAAAAGTAATCAACAAAAAACCAAACAAAAAACCAACAACCATGAAAAAGATTGCATTATTTTTATTACTGCTGAATTCAGCGTTTCTTTTTGCTCAAAAAGAAGTCTCGGGCGTCGTTAAGGATAAAACCGGAACACCGCTTCCCGGTGTTAATATTGTAGAAAAAGGAACTTCGAATGGTGTTTCTACCGATTTTGAAGGTGGTTATAAAATCAAAGTTAAAGAAGGCGCTACTCTTGTTTTTAGCTACGTAGGCTTTGGAACTGTCGAAAAATCAGCTTCGGGCGATAAAGTAGATGTAACTTTAGACGAAAGCGGCGGTCAGGTTTTGAGCGATGTAGTCGTAACAGGTTCCAGAAGTACTAAAAGAACTGTTGTAAATTCTGCCGTTCCTATTGATGTTATTAATGTAAAAGATGTTACAACTCAAAGTGGAAAAATTGAAATCAATCAGTTACTGCAATATGTTGCTCCATCTTTTAATGCTAACAAACAATCTGGATCTGATGGTGCTGACCACGTCGATCCTGCTTCTTTAAGAGGTATGGGACCAGACCAGACTTTGGTTTTAATTAACGGAAAAAGAAGGCACCAATCGTCTTTAATCAATTTATTTGGAACAAGAGGACGTGGAAATACAGGAACTGACTTAAATGCAATTCCGGCAGCTTCTATTAAAAGAATTGAAATTTTGCGTGACGGTGCTTCTGCCCAATACGGTTCTGATGCCATTGCCGGAGTTATCAATATTATTACAAATGATAATGTAAACGAACTTACAGGATCTGTAACTTATGGTGTTTTTAATACGAATGCAAAAGGTGATTTCCTTCCTGGAACGCCAAACACGAAAGGATACCGATTAGATAAAGACGGAAACGGAAATTCATACGGAAAAGATCAGGATTTTGACGGAGGTTCTGTTAGAGTTGCCGCTAATTATGGTGTTGCATTAGGAACTAAAGGCGGATATGCAAACTTTACAGGAGAGTTTATAAATAAAAATAAAACTTTAAGACCTGCTTATGATTTTAGAAAAGGTTTTGGTGATGCCGAAATGCAAGGGGTAAATTTGTTTGCCAATTTTGGTGTTCCAATTGCTGACAAAACTGAATTTTATGCTTTTGGAGGAAGTAATTTTAGAGATACAGATGCGTATGCTTTTACCAGAAATGATGGTGAAAGAGTTGTAGAGTCTGTTTATCCGGGTGGTTATACGCCAAGAATTACATCAAAAATTAATGATAATTCAATCGCTGCGGGAATCAAGACTGAATCTGGTGGGGGATGGAAATTTGATTTAAGTAATACTTTCGGAAAAAATAAATTCCAATATGATATTAAAGGAACTATAAATGCTTCTCTTGAAGAAAAATCTCCACATGAATTTGACGCTGGAGGACATAGTTTGCTTCAAAACACTACCAATTTTGATATTTCTAAAAATTACGACAGTGTTCTTAGCGGTTTCAACATCGCTTTTGGAACTGAATTTAGAGTAGAGAAATTTGAAATTTTTGCTGGAGAAGAAGGTTCTTACACTACTTATGATACTAATGGAGTGCCAATTACGGATCCAACAACTCAAAGTGCCCCAATTGATCCTATTTCAGGGAATCCAAGACCGGGAAGTTCTCAAGGTTTTCCAGGTTACAGCCCTGCAAATGAAGTTAACGAAAGCCGCACGAACTTCTCTTTGTATGCTGATGGAGAGTTAGACGTAACTAAAGCTTTTATGGTAAACGCAGCGGTCCGTTTTGAAAATTACAGCGATTTTGGAAGTACCGTAAACGGAAAATTAGCTTCGAGATTAAAACTTGGTGATCACTTTAACTTAAGAGGTTCTGTGAGTACAGGTTTCCGTGCGCCTTCTTTAGCTCAAATTTATTATAACTTACGTTTTACAAACTTTAATGCAAGTGGAGCAACGGAGGTTTTACTGGCACCAAATGACAGCGAAATTACAAGAGCTTTTGGTATTGGTAAATTAAATGAAGAAAAAGCTGTAAATGCTTCTTTAGGTTTCACAGCTTCTTTTGGAGATTTTACTGCAACGGTTGATGGTTATTATATTAAAGTAAAAGATCGTATTGTGCTTACAGGATATTTTGACGCAAGTGCTTTAAATCTTGGAGTTTCTGAAGCGCAGTTTTTTGCTAACGGAGTTGATACAAGTACACACGGTCTGGATTTAGTTTTATCATGGAAAAAAACGTATGATTTTGGAACTTTTGGAGCAACATTAGTTGGAAACATCAACGATATGAAAATTGACAAAGTGAAAAATGGCGATTTAGATGAAGCTACTTTCTTCGGAAAACGCGAGAAAGCATTCTTATTAGCTTCTGCACCAGACAATAAATTTGGTTTAAACTTAAATTATTCAAAAAGTAAGTTTGATGCAGGTTTAGCTTTTACTCGTTTCAGCAAAGTGGTTTTGGTTGATTATGCTGATGAAGATGATGTTTACAACCCAAGATTAGTTACCGATTTAACTGTAGGTTATCAATTTACAAAAAGTTTAAAATTAAGCCTTGGAAGCAACAACTTGTTTAATGTTTATCCAACAAAACAAGACGAACAAGGAAATACTGAAGCTGGTGGATATTGGGATGCTGTACAAATGGGTTTCAGCGGAGCTTATTACTATGCAAGACTTGGGTTTAATTTCTAAAAGAAAAAAGGCTTCGACTTCGCTCAGCCTGACAATACTAAAAACAAAAAATCCTGAACAATAGTTCAGGATTTTTTTTATACTAATAAAATAAGCCACAAACAGCTCACTCTTTACTCTTTACTCTTTACTCTTTACTCTTTACTCTTTACTCTTTACTCTTTACTCTCTCACAATTTATAATCCAAAGAAGCAATAATCGCCTTTTCTTCATCAGTTGCAACAAATCCTGAAATATCCCAGTAATTAGTCAATATTTTATTTCTTTTATTAAAAAGTGATTTCTCTTTAAACACATCACTTTCTTTATACGTAAAATTTTGTCTGTTGAAATTTGTCGTAATAAAACTATTGCGAACCTGAATTTTCTTTACCTGATCTTTCAAAATAAGATTATAAGCTATTTCTTCATTTGAGCTCAATAAATAATAATTCTCTCCATCTATCCTATAATCAACATTAATAAATGATCTTGTAATATTTTTAGAATTCACATCGGCCTTTTCTTCAAGTTTATCAAGATTCTGCGGTGTAATATCGATTTTAAACTCAATAATCAGTTTCTTTTCAGGATCATAAATAATCTCAAAATTATCAACAGCCTCTTTTGCTTTATCCAAAGGCGTAATATACATTACATAATAATCCTTATTTTTAGCATGACCGCGGATAATAAAATCATATTCTTTTTTTGCTTTCGGATCTAAAAGCGGATCAAAATATTTAAAATCATTATAATTTTTCATGATATTATTCAAATCATACCCTCTTAAATCTGCGCTTACATCTGTTTCCAGCAAGCCATAAGATCTGTTTTGTTCTACCAAAAGTGTTGTCGAAGGACTTCCTGAAAATTGAAAATTAACCAATCCGTCATTAAAATAAGAATATTTGTTATCCAGCATAAAAAACTCCCTTACGTAGACTTTTAATCTGTAAGATGATGCCAGTTTTTTTGATGAATTATCTACAAGTTTTTGAAGTACTTTTTGTGGAGACTGCTTAGAAAGAACAATTTCATCTAGTTTGTTGTTATTACTTTTTAGATAAACAATAAATTTTTGATCTCCGTTTAAAGATGTCCAGCGTACCGTCAGAGTTTCATAATTGGTTTCTGATACCTGTACATTAGAACCTCCTGTAAGCATAAAAGTAACTTTACCTTCTTTATTGCTGGATAATATTTGTTTTGTTTTTAGAATAACAACTGTGGCATTTTCAATAGGAAGCTGTGTTTCTATATCTTTTACTACAATAGAATATTGTTCTTCCTGCGAAAAAACTGTCAAACCAAATAAAACAAAAAATAAAAGTATGATTTTCCTCATATGCTTATTAAATTTTCACCTAAAGTATTAAATTTTTATTAAAAAAATAAGCACTAAAATATAAAATATTATAAACCAACGCAATAACTTTTTAACATTCCGAATAAAGCAAAAAAAATCCCGAGTTTGAGCTCGGGATTTTATTATTTGATAAAGTTTTTTATGTATCCGTAAATAAACAAAAAAGCTAGTAAGCAAACTATTAATTCATTAAAATCAATCCAATAATAAAAAAGGCTGTAAATCTTGTTTTCGTATTCGTCTTCCTTATTTTCTAAAATCGTTACTTTTTCATTTAGCTCAAAATTAGTCACCAGTCTCAATTCTCCCTGATCATATCTAATTGTGTCATTATCTTTATAGTATTCTACTTCAGTAATATTTCTATTAATTAATACTGGCCCTCCTCTTCCGGCCGTATGTGAAGATGTTATATTGCGAATACCAATTATTTTACCTTCGTAAAAATTGTATTTATCAAGATTTTCTACTTTAAGAAATATAAATCCGCTATAAACTATAAATAAAGAGAACGTTATTGAATTATTTATTATATACTGACGGAGTTTACTCGCCATGTAAAAACGCTTGTCTGTTCAACAAGGTTTCTTCATCTTCTACGTGATTATCATCCGGAACACAACAGTCAACAGGACAAACAGCAGCACATTGAGGTTCGTCATGAAAACCTTTACACTCTGTACATTTTCCGGGAACGATATAATAAATCTCATCAGAAATTGGAGTTTGTGCATCATCAGCATCAACCTCAGTTCCGTCAGGTAAAATAACAGTTCCTTTTAAGCTTGTTCCGTCTTTATATCTCCAATCATCTGCTCCTTCATATATTGCTGTATTTGGGCACTCTGGTTCGCAAGCCCCACAGTTTATGCATTCGTCAGTTATAATAATTGCCATCTTTTTATTTTTCTTAAAGTTAAAATTCTAAAGTCTTAAAGTAAAATAAAGTACATCAAAGACATTTCTCCCTTTTGACTTTAAGACTTTTGACTTTCGACTTAATTATGCTTATTTTTGTGCAAAATTACAATCAAAACAATTCATAAACAAACATTATGACATTAGAAACAAAAAAAAGTGTTTTTGTTGAATTAGGAAAATTTCTAAGTCAGTTTTCAGAAGAACATTCTGTACAAAAATCTGACGTTTTATATAACGATATCTTTTTTGATGATTTCGAAAAACTAATCCATTTATCACAATCTCATAATGGCTGGTACACGCCGGAACAAGTATATTTTGCAATAAAATCGTGGGCAGATGCATTGACAGAAGAAAACCTAAACAAATGGGTTTCTCAATATTCTTCCGAATTTGCTCAAAATGACAAAAAGGAAAAAACAGTTGCTTTAATCTTAGCAGGAAATATTCCACTAGTTGGTTTTCATGATTTTCTATCTGTTTTAATTACCGGAAACAAAGCATTAGTAAAAACATCCTCAAACGATCAGCATTTACTGCCATTTCTAGCGAAGTATTTAATTGCTGTTGATGAAAACCTAAAAGATAAAATCACTTTCGTTGATGGAAAACTGGAAAATTTTGATACTGTAATTGCAACCGGAAGCAACAACACAGCTCGTTATTTTGAATATTATTTTAAAGATAAACCTTCGATCATCCGAAAAAACAGAAATTCAGCTGCTGTTTTAAACGGAAAAGAAACACACGAACAATTAGAAGCTCTTGGTGAAGATATTTTTAGATATTTTGGTTTAGGATGCCGAAATGTATCTAAACTTTTTGTTCCGAAAGGCTATTCATTTGATGCTTTTTTTCAGGCTATTTTTAAATATCAGGACGTAATTCATTATGAAAAATACGCTAATAATTACGATTACAACAAAGCGGTTTTCTTAATGAGTAATTTCAAATTATTAGATAACGGATTTTTGACTTTAAAAGAAGATTCGAGCTACGCCTCGCCTATTTCGAGCGTTTTCTATGAATATTATGAAAATCTCGAAGATTTAAAATCGCGCCTGGAAACCGATGCAGAGCAAATTCAATGCATTGTAAGCAGCGATTTAACAGAAAATAGTGTTGCATTTGGTCAAACCCAAAATCCTCAATTGTGGGATTATGCAGATAACGTTGATACTATAACGTTTTTGTTAACAACAAAGTAAAAAAATGTTTAATTATTTCGAATTATTTATCGCTTTTTCAGCTCCTATTGCCGAAATTTGCGTTTTTAAAATTTCGACTATTAACAACAACCATGAAAAAACACAACTACAGCGCAGGACCAAGTATTTTACCTCAGGAAGTTTTTGAGAAGGCATCAAAAGCAATTTTAAATTTTAATGATTCAGGATTATCAATTCTTGAAATCTCGCACCGAAGCAAAGATTTTGTTGCTGTTATGGATGAAGCTCGTTCGCTGGCTTTAGAATTATTAGGACTTGAAGGAAAAGGATATCAGGCTTTGTTTTTACAAGGTGGTGCAAGTACTGCATTCTTGATGGCTCCTTATAACTTATTGAAAGAAAACGGAAAAGCAGCTTATTTAGATTCAGGAACGTGGGCAACTGCGGCTATTAAAGAAGCAAAACTTTTTGGAGAAACTATTGTTGTAGCTTCTTCAAAAGATGATAATTATACACATATTCCAAAAGGTTACGAAATACCAAGTGATGCTGATTATTTTCACTGTACAAGTAACAATACCATCTTTGGAACTCAAATGCAGGAATTCCCGTCGACAAACATTCCGGTTGTATGCGACATGAGTTCTGATATTTTTTCTCGTCAATTAGACTTCTCTAAATTTGATTTAATCTATGCCGGGGCTCAAAAAAATATGGGACCTGCAGGAACTACTCTTGTTGTAGTTAAAGAAGAAATTTTAGGTAAAAACGGAAGAACAATTCCTAGTATGTTAGATTATGCTAAACATATCAAAGCAGAAAGTATGTACAATACGCCGCCTGTTTTTTCAGTATATGTTTCATTATTGACTTTACAATGGATTAAAGAAAAAGGCGGAATCGCTGCTGTTGAAAAATTAAACAACGCAAAAGCAGATTTACTTTATGCTGAAATCGACAGAAACCCATTATTTAAAGGTGCTGCTGCGGTAGAAGATCGTTCTAAAATGAATGTTACTTTCTTATTAAACAACCCGGATCATACAGAAACTTTTGATGCTTTATGGAAAGCTGCAAATATTTCTGGATTGCCAGGACACCGTTCTGTGGGTGGTTACAGAGCTTCTATTTACAACGCTATGCCTATCGAAAGTGTTCTGGTTTTAGTTGATGTAATGAAAGCTTTAGAGTCTAAAGTTTAGTTCTCAGTCTCAGTTTACAATACCAAAAAGAAAAACCCAATATACTTGGTTCATCGATTAGACAATTAAACGATGAACCAAATAAACAAAATATCACACAATGAAAGTATTAGCAAATGACGGAATTTCTAAAAGTGGAATTCTAGCCTTAGAAAAAGGTGGATTTGAAGTTATAACTACAAAAGTAGCTCAGGAACAAGTAGCTAACTTTATCAATGAAAATAATGTAGACGTAATTTTAGTGCGCAGTGCCACTAAAGTTCGTAAAGATATTATCGACGCTTGTCCTGGTATCAAAATCATCGGTCGCGGTGGTGTTGGTATGGATAATATCGATGTTGATTATGCTAAAAGCAAAGGAATTCATGTAATTAATACTCCGGCTTCATCTTCAGAATCTGTTGCTGAATTGGTATTTGGACACTTATTTTCTGGTGTTCGTTTCTTGCATGACTCAAATAGAAATATGCCTCTTGAAGGAGATTCAAACTTTGACGGTTTGAAAAAAGCATACGCAAACGGAGTTGAATTAAGAGGAAAAACTTTAGGAATTGTTGGTATTGGTCGTATCGGACAAGCTACTGCAAAAATGGCTCTTGGTTTAGGAATGAAAGTTATCGCTGCAGATAGTTTTATTCCTCAGGTAGATGTAAAAGTGGAATTTTTCGACGGACAGTCTATTACAACTACAATTGTTTCTCAATCTTTAGAATCTTTATTTAAAGAGTCTGATTTTATTACATTACACGTTCCTGCTCAGGATGGTTACATCATTGGTGAAAAAGAATTTGAACTTTTAAAAGACGGAGTTGGAATCGTAAACTGTGCTCGTGGAGGTGTTATTGATGAAGTAGCTTTAGTAAAAGCTTTAGACTCAGGAAAAGTTGCTTTTGCAGGTTTAGACGTTTTTGAAAGCGAACCAAAACCAGAAATGACAATCTTAATGCACCCTAAAATTTCATTGACGCCGCACATTGGAGCTGCAACTGGAGAAGCACAAGACAGAATTGGTACAGAATTAGCTTCACAAATTATTACTTTGTTAAGCTAGTAATTAAAAAATAGATTATCTTTAAAGGGATTTACTACTAATTTGTAGTAAATCCCTTTCTTTTTTATTAATTTTGGCGTGTAATTTAAACTCTAAATATTATGTTTGAACAATTAACCCAATTAGTACAACAATACGGAGGCGATGCTGTTGTAAATAACAATGCTGTCCCAAATGAGCATAACGAAGCCGTAATAAACGAAACAAGCAATTCTATTTTTGAAGGCTTAAAAAAGATTGCTTCAGAAGGCGGAGGTGAACAATTAGCCGGTTTATTTAATGGAAACTCTCCTATCGATAATTCAAATCCTGTCGTACAGCAAATCTCGCAGCAATTGTCTGGAAGTTTGGGAGAAAAATTTGGTTTAAGCAGTGCAGATTCTTCTGGTGTAGCTTCAAACTTAATTCCGCAGATTTTAGGTTCATTAGTAAATAAAGCAAAAGATCCAAATGACAGCAGTTTTCAGATTTCTGACATCATCAATTCGATTTCAGGAAACAGCGGACAAGCATCTGGAATTATGGATACCATTTCAAAATACGGAACTCAATTTGGCCTTGACCAAAACAACGACGGAAAACTAGACGTTCAAGATGTACTTGTAGTTACCAAGAGCAAAGGCGGTATCGCCGGGTTTATTGGGAAATTGTTTGGAAGTAAATAAGTCTAGGTATAAAGGTTCAAAGACCTTAAGAAAAATTCTAAAAACTGATTACAAAATTGTAATCAGTTTTTATTTTTTATAAGTAAGAAGTTAAACCTTTGTTACTTTGAACCTTTGCCTCTGTGAACCTTAAAAAAAATTCGTAACTTTATGGTTATGAAAAAGTGTATTTCCATATTAATTATAGCACTGACAATAATTGCCTGCTCTACGACTTCAAAAAATATTGTAAGTGCAGACACTCCTGCTACAAACAAAAAAATAAGCGATACCGTTAGAATTGCAAACGATTCTCTTGAATATGAAGTAATAATTATCGATAACGGTTTTAGTACCTGGCTTCAATCAAGAGCTTATCCTAGAAATTACCATTCATTGGCATATCTTGAAAACAAAAATAACTTGTATGTAACCGAGTGGAACAGCCGCGTTTTGCAGCCACAGCGTTACAGTCCGGATTTGTACGAAATGTCGATTAACTATCGTCCTGACATTCATTACGGATACGAAGTAAACTACTTAATTTACAATTACATGATTTATTTTCAAAATACTTACAAACAAAAACTTTGGGGGTATGTTCCTTCAAGATAATTACTATATTTGTAATCATTACAAATAGCAATGAATAAATTAAAAGAACGCTGGGGAATCACCTCAAATTTACAAGCCATTATAATACTTACCGTTTTTGCCATCACAGGATCGGCTTCTGCCTGGCTGTCTAAACCATTTTGCGTTTGGCTGGGAATAACCAAAGAAGATTTTGGAGGCTGGTTTACCTTAATTCGCCTGCTAATAATTTTCCCTATTTATCAGGTTTTATTAGTTGCAATAGGAACTGTGTTTGGGCAGTTTAAATTCTTTTGGAACTTCGAAAAGAAAATGCTCAAAAACATGGGATTAGGATTTTTATTCAAAAACTAAATTTATTCTCTTACTCTCTCACTCGAAAAGAAATAAGTATAAATCCAGGTCAGTGTAAAAGAAGGAATAATATCCGTAAACGGAATTACTTCTTCAATAAAAGTTAAAACGCTGGCAACCTTTCCTACTCTGCCTTTATACATTCTGGTCATAATTATAGCCGCGATTGGCGCCCAAATTACATCTGAAAATTCACCAAGAAGCGGAATCGAAAAAGAAATCATACCAATTCCGTCCAAAATTAAACCAATAATTAATTTTGACATTCTATTGTCGTCTACAACTTTTAGGTCTTGCATTTTAAGTTTGATTTGAGTTTGTTCCGAAATTAAAAATAATTCATCAAATTCATTTTATTTGAATATTAAATTTAATTTCAAAATTTCCATATCAAGAAACGAGCCGATTTTTAAATTTTAGATTTTAGAATGCAGATTTTAGATTTTTTGGAATTTGGAATTTAAGATATTGGAATTTGATTCTAACCATAATCTTCGTTTCTTTGTAAAAACAGTTTCACTAAATGATACACGCAAAAAACATACATAAATTCTACGACAAACTTGAAGTTTTAAAAGGAGTTGATTTACATATTAAGAAAGGCGAAATTGTTTCGATTGTTGGAGCTTCCGGTGCCGGAAAAACGACTTTACTACAAATCCTTGGAACTCTTGATACACCCGAAAGAAACTCAGAATCATCTTTAACTATTAATGGTGAAAATATTTTGAAGCTGCAGGATGTTGAAAATGATAATTCAAAAGAAGAAAAAACATTTAAAATTGTAACCTGGTCTGGCTCAATTTATATTATACTATTAGTAGTTTTTTTATTGTTTTTTAGAACAAAAATCTTAGATGAAACACTACGAGCAACAACAATTAGTATATTGTGTTTACCAATACTTTTAATGTTTATTTACTACAACAGGTATTTTAAAAAGAAAAGCAAACAGGACAAAATATTATCTGAATTTAGAAATTTAAATCTCGGATTCATTTTCCAGTTTCACCAATTATTACCGGAGTTCACAGCTTTAGAAAATGTTTGCATTCCTGCATTTATGGCCAATAAACCAAAAGTACAAACCGAAAAAGAGGCTAAAAAAATATTAGAATATTTAGGTTTATCACACAGAATTCATCACAAACCAAACGAACTTTCGGGCGGAGAACAGCAGCGTGTTGCCGTTGCAAGAGCCTTAATCAACAAACCCGACGTGATTTTTGCCGATGAACCATCTGGAAATCTTGATACACATTCTGCCGAAAATTTACATCAATTATTTTTCCAGCTTCGTGACGAATTTGGACAGACTTTTGTAATTGTAACCCACAACGAAGAATTAGCCAATATGGCCGACAGAAAATTAATTATGGTCGACGGTCAAATTAGTAATTAATATTTATAGGAGCTATTCCCTGCTGTCCGCTATATTCCCGATAAACAAAAACTACGGCTAAAAAGCCTTGTTTTTCTAAATCGGGAGATGCCGCTCCCATCAGGGCTAGGACACTCAAATAAACAAGAACATTTCATTTCAAATGAATCAAAAAGAACTCAAAGAATTTCTCGACGAAAAAGTCATTCAATATAACAATCAGGATTTTATCGAAAGTGATCCTGTGCAGATTCCGCATTTGTTTTCTCAAAAAGAAGATATCGAAATTGCAGGATTCTTAAGCGCATCAATTGCTTGGGGAAATCGTAAAATGATTATCAAGAATTCGCATAAAATGATGGAATTAATGGGCAATACGCCTTATGATTTCGTCATGTCGCATTCCGAAGATAATTTAGCTGACTTAGAAAACTTCGTTCACCGAACTTTCAACGGAAAAGATTTCGGCGGATTCATTAAAGGTTTACAGCACATTTACAAAAACCACAACGGACTAGAAGCTGTTTTTGCCAAAAATCAGGAAAAAGACAGTCTGCAGAAAAGCATAAGCGAGTTCAAAAAGATCTTTTTCGAAATCAATCATTTGCCGCGAACTCAAAAACATATTTCAGATCCGGTGAATAATTCTGCTGCAAAACGCATCAACATGTATTTACGCTGGATGGTTCGCCAAGATACAAAAGGTGTCGATTTAGGAATTTGGAAAACAATTTCTCCTTCCGCATTATCTTGTCCGCTTGATGTTCACTCAGGAAATGTTGCCCGTAAACTAGGAATTCTTTCGCGAAAGCAAAATGATGCAAAAGCTTTACTGGAATTAGATACACAACTTCGTAAAATGGACGCTGCAGATCCTGTAAAATACGATTTTGCTTTATTTGGTTTAGGTGTTTTTGAAGGGTTTTAGAATTTAAAATCGTAGATTTTATTTGAGTTTTACGCTGTCAGGCTGAGCGAAGTCGAAGCCCTCATTCCAATTGGAATGCTCTTCGACTTCGCTCAGAGGGACAATCTAAGTAACAATACAACATCTAAAATTACAAAATCAACAAAAAACCATCATTTTAACGTACATTTGCACAAAATTTAATGCAAATGAGCACTTTCGAAAAATTCAATCTCCCAAAATCATTACAAAAAGCTGTTGACGAATTAGGCTTTGTTACGCCTACTCCTATTCAGGAAAAATCTTTCTCTGTAATCATGTCTGGACGCGATATGATGGGAATTGCGCAAACCGGAACCGGTAAAACATTTGCCTATTTACTGCCTCTTTTAAAGCTTTATAAGTTTACTAATACCAATACACCAAAAATTGTTGTACTTGTTCCAACCCGTGAATTAGTTGTTCAGGTTGTTGAAGAAGTGGAGAAATTAACCACATACATGTCGGTTAAAACATTGGGTATTTATGGAGGTGTAAACATCAATACACAAAAAAAAGCCGTTTACGAAGGTGTCGACATTTTAGTTGGAACTCCGGGTCGTACAATGGATCTAGCACTTGACGCTGTTGTTCGTTTTGATGAAACTCAAAAGTTAGTAATCGACGAATTTGACGAAATGCTGAATCTAGGTTTCAGACCACAGCTGACTTCACTTTTAGCAATGATGAAAACCAAACGTCAAAATATATTATTCTCTGCAACAATGACAGATGAAGTTGATGATATATTAAACGATTATTTTGATTTCCCTGAAGAAGTTACACTTGCAGCATCTGGAACGCCGCTTGAAAAAATCACTCAGGTTACATACAACGTTCCAAATTTTAATACAAAAGTAAATCTGTTAAAACATTTATTGCAGAATGACGAAAGCATGGATCGTGTTTTGGTTTTCGTAAACAATAAAAAGATTTCGGATATGCTTCACACACGCATTGAAGAAGATTTTGAAGGTCAGTTTGGTGTAATTCACTCGAATAAATCTCAAAACTACCGTTTGAGCACAATGGCCGAATTTCAGGAAGGAAATCTTCGCGGATTAATTACAACTGATATTATGGCGAGAGGTTTGGATATTTCTAATATCTCGCACGTAATTAACTTCGAACTTCCGGAAGAACCAGAATTATACATGCACAGAATTGGTCGTACAGGACGTGCAGACGCAACGGGAACGGCGATTAGTTTTGTAACTCCAAGAGAAGAGGAATTTAAAATTGAAGTCGAAGTTTTAATGAACCAGGAACTTGATATTACTGATTTTCCTGAAGAAGTTGAAGTTTCTACAAAATTAATCGAGCCTGAAAAAGACAAACAGCCTATTAAGTTTTTAATGAAAAAAGTGAAACTTGAAGGAGAAGGAGCTTTTCATGAAAAATCTAAAAAGAACAAAAAAGTCAATTTAGGAGGCCCTTCAAAAACAAAAAAGAAAACCCACGGTTCTGTCAATCGAAATATGTTGAAAACGAGAGATAAGAAGAGGAAAGACAACAATAAATAAATTTTTAGATTCTAAGGTTCTAAGTTACTAAGATTCTAAGTTTTTTTTTAAAATTAAAAAGGCTCAATAATACAAGTATTATTGAGCCTTTTATCTTAGTGTCTTAGCATCTTAGAACCTTAGCAACTTAGATTAAATTTTCGTAAAAACCAACCCTACAGGCGAACACAATTGAATTCTTTTTCCTGTATCTGTAATTTTTCCTGTTGCGATATCTCTTTTAAAAATAACAATGTCATTTGTATATTGATGACCAACTAAAAGGTAATTTCCTGTTGGGTCAATAGAAAAATCTCTTGGGCCTTTTCCTAAAGTGCTTTGCTGCTCTACTAATTCAATACTTCCGTTTTTAAGGATTTTATATACTGAAATTGCATTAGCATCTACACGATCAGAAACATATAAAAAGTTTCCGTCAGGTGAGATTTTTATGGCTGCTGCGCCAGTTCCGCCTTTAAAACCTTTTGGTAAAATGCTGGTTTCGGCAATTACTTTTAAACTTCCGGCTTTATCGTAGCTAAAAGTTGTCAGCGTACCATCTAATTCCTGAACTAAATAAACAAATTTTCCGTCTTTGCTAAAAGTCAAATGTCTTGGCCCGCTTCCCGGTTTAACATCAACACTTCCTTTTAAAGTCAGAATTTCGTTTTTAGAAGCAGGATTGTATTTGTAAATAAACACTTTATCTAAACCTAAATCATTAGAAAGTACAAACTTTTTATCTGGAGAAAAAACCACCATGTGCACATGCGCTTTTTCCTGACGCGCCGCGTTTGGTCCTTTTCCTTCGTGCTGAATCAATTGCTGTACTTCAGAAATACTTCCATCTGTATTCTTTTTATAAACTACTATATTTCCGCCTGAATAATTGGCAACAATTACATTTTTATCATCATTTATCAAGTGGCAAGGATCTGCTCCCAACGCATCATTTTTATTCAAAAAATTAATTTTTCCAGATGCAGAATCATATCCAAATGCACTTACCGTACTTTGTGTCCCGTTCTCGTTTACTGCATAAATAAATTTATTATCTGCCGAAACCGATAAATAACTCGGACTCACTACATTTTCAGAAGAGCTTTTAAGTTTAAACTCGCCCGAATTTGTATCAAATTCATAAACATAAATTCCGTTACTCTGGCATGTATTCGTATAAGTTCCAACTAAAAGGTTAAATTTATTTTGAGCTTTTGCAGTGGTTAATGCGAAAGCTGAAAATAATATTAGAGATATTTTTTTCATAGTTTGTTTTTTTGAATACGCTAAAATACGCAATAATATCTTTTAGATCATTACAAATAAAACCAGAAAAGTTACATTTTTCAAAAAGGTTTTTCACCATATAAGTTATATAAGTTCATTTAATAAAAACGTATTACCTCCTGCTTATAATCTCTTATATAACTTATATGGTTTAACTAAATATTGCCTATCTGGTTTAATTAAAAATTTGTATTTTTGACCAGCATCTTCGTGAAAAATAAAAGTAGCGAAGTAAATCGAAGCCAGAATGCACTTTAAACATCCCGAAATTCTATACTTTCTTTTTTTATTGATTGTTCCAATTTTGGTTCACTTATTTCAATTACGAAGATTTAAAACCTCTTATTTTACCAATGTTCGTTTCCTAAAAGAACTGGCAATTCAGACTCGTAAAAGCTCAAAAATCAAAAAACGATTATTGCTTGCTACTCGTCTTTTATTGCTTACGTGTGCTATTATAGCTTTTGCACAGCCTTTTTTTGAAGCCAAAGACAGCAAGAATGCTTCAAACGAAATGTATATTATTTTAGATAATTCGTTTAGTATGCAGGCAAAAGGCAAAAAAGGAGAATTGCTAAAACGTGCCGTTCAGGAATTACTGGAAAACACGCCCGAAACCGCTCAATTTTCATTGCTGACAAACACAGAAAATTATTGGAATACCGATATAAAATCATCCAAAACTGCTTTACAGAATTTAAAATACAGTGCAACGCCTTTTGAACTTTCGTCGATTATGGCAAAAGTAAAAGCGCATAAATCGGCACATAAAAAAGATATTGTCATTATTTCTGATGCCGTTGGTTTAACTGAAAATGATATTAAAAACATTGATTCTGAAGAAAAACCCTATTTCATAATTCCGGAAGCCGAACAGAAAAACAACGTTTCTATTGACAGCGTTTACATCAATCAGACTTTAGAAAATTTCTACGAAATAAGCGTTAATCTTTCAGGTTACGGTGAAGATTTTAAACCAATTTCGACTGCTTTATACAATCAAAATAAACTGATTGCCAAAACAATCATCAATTTTGATGCGAAGAAAAAGAAAATCAACTTCACAATTCCAAAAGAAGCTTTTCACGGATATGTTTCTATCGAAGACCATGGTTTAACTTATGATAACAAGTTGTTTTTCAGCATTTCTAAAAACAAAAAAACAAATGTAATCAGCATTGGTGAACCTGAAAAGAGTAATTTCTTATCAAGGATTTACACTTCTGCCGAATTCAATTATAACAATTACTCCATCAGTTCTTTAGATTATAATAGTTTAGAAAAACAAAATACAATAATCTTAAACGAATTAGTTGAAATTCCGCAGGCTTTGCAAACAACATTAAAAGCGTTTGTTTCTAAAGGCGGAAATTTAGTTGTGATTCCTTCTGAAAAAAGTTCAATTTCAAATTTAAATTCCTTTTTAGGGAATTTTGGAAAAATTCAGTTTAATACCCTTAAAACAGAAAGTAAACTAATTACCAAAATCAATTTTGATCATCCATTATTTTCGGGAGTTTTTGAGAATAAAATTACGAATTTCCAATATCCAAAAACAAACAGTTCATTTGATATTTCAAGCCCCTATCCGGCGGTTTTATCTTATGAAGATCAAAGTACATTTGTAACGGCAATTCAAAATCCGACGGCTGGAATTACTATATTTTCGGCACCAATAAATGCCGCGAATTCAAACTTTCAGCAATCACCTTTAATTGTTCCGTTGTTTTATAAAATGGCGCAGAACAATCAAAAAACAGGTGTAAATGCTTTAACAATTGGCAATAATCAACCTTATTTTGTTGATGTTTTGCTGACGAAAGATGCAATTCTGGAAGTAAAAGGAATAGAAGATTCGTTTATTCCTATTCAGCAGATTTTGAATAATAAAGTCAAATTAACATTTAATGATTTCCCGGAAACAGCTGGAAATTACAGCATTTTTGACAAAAAAGAATGGGTTGAAAATTTGAGTTTCAATTACAAAAGAACCGAAAGCGATTTGAGTCAGGTAAACACAAACGTAGTTTCTGATTTTAAAACCGCCGATACGATTTCGACCATTTTTAACACCTTACAAACTGAGCGAACTGACAGCCAAATTTGGAAATGGTTTGTTATCTTTGCACTGTTGTTTTTAGCATTAGAAATGGCGATTATAAAATTCGTGAAGTAATTTTTTTACCATTAAGACATTAAGAATATTAAGTTTTTCCTTTATTAACTTCATTTCTTAATGGTTCAGAAAATTAAGTTTTAATGTTTTAAAATAATTTCATTGTTTCAATTAAAATAAATTTCTCTACATATGAAAATAATCATCAAAAGCGCCAAAATTATCGACTCAAAAAGTCCGTTTCATAACCAGACCGTTGATCTTTTAATTGCAGATGGTTTAATTGAAAAAATAGGAGTTTCTCTTCCAAATGATGATGCAGAAGTAGTAAGATTCGACGATCTTCATGTTTCTCAGGGATGGTTTGACAGCAGCGTTTCTCTCGGAGAACCAGGTTACGAAGACAGAGAAACTATTGCAAACGGGTTGAATGTTGCAGCAAAAAGTGGTTTTACAGCAATTGCGTTGCAACCAAACTCCTTCCCAATTATTGACAATCAATCTCAGGTCAATTTTGTAAAAAATAAAGCAAATGGTTTTGCAACAGAAATTTTTCCAATCGGCGCTTTAACAAAAGCTAGCGAAGGAAAAGATATGTCCGAACTTTATGACATGAAAAAAGCCGGAGCAATAGCTTTTGGAGATTATAACAAAAGTATTGACAATGCTAATTTGTTAAAAATTGCTTTGCAATATGTTCAGGATTTTGATGGTTTGGTAATTACTTATTCGCAAGATCCAAACCTAAAAGGAAACGGCGTTGCCAATGAAGGAATCGTTTCGACAAGATTAGGTTTGAAAGGAATTCCAAATCTAGCCGAAGAACTTCAAATTTCGAGAAACTTATTTTTATTGGAATATACTGGAGGAAAACTTCATATCCCGACAATTTCTACAGCAAAATCGGTTGAATTAATTAGAGAAGCTAAAGCAAAAGGTTTAAATGTTACGACAAGTGTTTCTGTACATCATTTGGTTTTAACAGATGAAAAACTAGACGATTTTGACACGCGTTTTAAAGTGACTCCGCCATTACGCACTGAAGTTGACAGACAGGCTTTACTAAACGGAATTGCGGATGGAACTATCGATACCATTACATCAGACCATAATCCGATTGATATTGAATTCAAGAAAATGGAATTTGATACGGCAAAAAACGGAACAATAGGGCTTGAAAGTGCTTTTGGCGCATTATTAACGGTTTTACCGCTAGAAACTGTGATTGCAAAACTAACTTCAGGAAGAACTGTTTTTGGTCTTGAAAACAACACAATCGAAGAAGGCGCAAAAGCAAACTTTACTTTCTTTACTCCGGAAGGAAAATCAACTTTTACTAAAGAAAATATTCTTTCAAAATCTAAAAATTCTGCTTTTTTAGGAACTGAACTTAAAGGTTCTGTGTACGGAATTTTAAATCAAAATCAACTTGTTACAAAATAATACAATGAACAATACAATCGAAGAAGGAAAATCAATTGCCATTACCAGTTACATTTTAATTATTGGCGTTTTGATAGCAATGTCTATGAATTCTGAAAATAAAAATAGTTTTGCGTCTTTTCATATTCGTCAGGCTTTAGGTTTATCGCTGACATTTATTTCTTTTGGGGCTATAATCAGTAATTTTGACAGCTTTTTTATCACTTTCCCAATGTGGATTTGTATTTCAATTCTTTGGACATATGGAATCTTCACTGCTATTCAAGGCCAAATGAAACCGATTCCTTTAGTTGGAAATGTATTTCAAAAATGGTTTAAATCTATAGGGTAATTTAAATTCCAAATTTTTGAATCCCAAATTCCAAGAACTTTGTCAAAGTTTGAAACTTTGACAAAGTTGAAAACTGAGACTGAGACTGAAACCTAGAACTAACAATTCACAATTAAAAAAATGAATCTATCTTTAGAATATAAAATACAAGAGCCAAAAGTAATTTTAGATAAAAATCCGTTATTACTTTTATTACACGGATATGGCAGCAACGAAGCTGATTTGTTTTCTTTTGCTTCTGAACTTCCTGATAATTATTACATCATTTCGGCCAGAGCGCCTTATGATTTGCAATATGGTGCTTACGCTTGGTACGCCATCAATTTTGATGCAGATCAAAATAAATTTTCTGATAACGAACAAGCTAAAACTTCGAGAGACGTAATTGCTTCTTTTATTGATGAATTAGTTGTAAATTATCCAATAGATGCCAATAACGTAACTTTAATTGGATTTAGTCAGGGATCTATTTTGAGTTATTCTGCTGCGCTTTCGTATCCTGAAAAAATTCAGAGAGTTGTGGCAATGAGTGGTTATTTTAATGAAGAAATTATTAAAGAAGGTTTTGAGAAAAACGACTTCAAAAACTTAAAAATATTCGCTTCTCACGGAACTGTAGATCAGGTTATTCCAATCGAATGGGCGAGAAAAACTCCTGCAATTTTAGAAAAACTAAATATTCCGGTTACTTATAAAGAATATCCTGTTGGTCATGGTGTGGCTCCACAGAATTTCTTTGATTTTAAGAATTGGCTGGCTTTGTAAGTTTACAGTGTTCAGTCGCAGTTTTCAGTCGTGGTCTGTCAATTGCAATCTGAAAACTTTGTCAAAGTTTCAAACTTTGACAAAGTTCTAAGCTGTAAACTGCGACTGAAAACTGTAAACTTTATTCTCCTGTATAAATAATCTTCCCAGCTTTTTTTAAAACATATCCTTTCCACGGAATTAATTGATAATCATCTTTATTCCAAGAATCTCCTTCAGATTTTCTTTCTAAAATGATGGATTCTTTTTGAGTATCCAGAAAAAGCTCTGCTTTGTTTCCTTCAAAAATTACGTAGGCAGCGGTTGTATACGTTTTACCTGTTTCTTCTGTATGTGATAGTTTTGTTCCTTCAAAAATTCGGATACATTCTTTTTTAAGAGTTGACCAAGTGTAACCTGCGGAAGCTTTACATCCGTGTGCGTCAGAGTCTCCTCCCACCAGTTTCTTTTCCTGCGGTTCTTTAACAGTTGTACTTTCTTGAGAAACTTTTTTCGCACAAGAAAATGTCGCAGCTGCGATAATCGTAAACAAAAACATCTTTTTCATAAATCCTGTATTTTAATGTTGGGTCAAAAAAAATAGGATTATAAAATCCTATTTTTGATATAACCAAGTTTGATTTACTTCAAAGGTAATATTATCATTGTTATCAACAAAGTATTTTAACAAGACTTCTCCCCATAATTCTCCATTACTGTAATCTGCAATGATCCAGCGGTGGTTTAAAATTTTTACTTTATTGATGATAAATTTATTTGGGCCTATTTGATCTTGTCCTGTGTATGGATTTCCTTTTGGATTGGCATTAAAATCTAAAAGTTTTTCGGTTACAACCGGGATTAGTTTTTCAAATAAAATCACTTTTCCGCCAGAAGCACTATTATCAAAATAATTTTGTGCATTTTCATTGTGTTCTAAAGAAAAATAATCTGCATCGGCTAATTTAGCTGACACTAAATTGATACTGTCTCTTAGCTTTTTAGTTGTTTTCTCATATCTTTCTTCACCAAATTGCACTTCTCGGCTATAAAACATATAAGTAAAAACATTCATTAATATCGCAAGGATAAAAAGGTAAAGCATTAAGGATTTTTTCATTTTATGGTATAATTAAATTGTAATTTCTAAATTATCGTAGGCCAGATAAACGTTTTCAGTAAGTTGTTTCTGTACTTCTTCGTGAAAGCCTAAAACGTGGCTAATGTGTGTTAAATAAGCTTTTTCAGGTTTTACCAAATTGATAAAATCAAGCGCTTCCTGCAGGTTAAAATGTGTATCATGCGGTTCAACACGCAAAGCATTTACAACCAAAACTTTTAAGTCTTTAAGTTTATCAACTTCAGTTTGTTCGATTGTTTTTACATCGGTTAGGTAAGCAAAATCATCAATTCTATATCCAAAAACTTGTAAATCACCGTGCATGGCGTTTATTGGAATTGCAATTTTATCTCCAGCCGCAAAAGGTTCGTTGTTCTTGACTTCAATAGTTTTTACACTTGGAGCGCCCGGATATTTATTTACGGTTTCAAAAACATAATCAAAACGTCGTCTTAAATTATCAAGTACGCGTTTATGTCCATAAATAGGAATTTCGCCTTGTCTGAAATTATACGGACGAATATCATCTAAACCGGCAGTATGATCTGCGTGTTCATGTGTAAATAAAATGGCGTCGAGTTTACGACATCCACAGGAAAGCATTTGCTGTCTGAAATCAGGGCCGCAATCGATTACAAATGAGTGCTCGTCCCATGTAATCCAGATGGATACACGGAGTCTTTTGTCCTTAGCATCAGTGCTTTTACAAACGGGATGATCGATTCCGATAATCGGAATACCTTGAGAAGTACCAGTACCTAAAAAATAGACCTTCAATTGAACTTAATTTTTTTACAAAAATAGGATTATTTCTCTTTCATTAGAACCCTAATTTACTAACTTTGTAACAAATCTATTTAAAATAAAATGGGTACAGAAATAAAACTCAAAGGTGACAAGGTCATCGAACAGATTCCTTCTATAAAAGACAAAGCTTTACGCATTAATTTAAACGAGAATATTTACGGAACATTTGCTGAAATTGGCGCTGGACAAGAAACAGTTAGACATTTTTTCAGATCCGGAGGTTCTTCTGGAACGATTGCAAAAGCGATGTCGGCTTATGATAAAGATTTTAGTGATGCTGTTTACGGGATTGAAAGTGACGGAAGATACGTTACCGAAAACAGACTTAAAAAAATGCTTACGTTTGAAGGAGAATTGATCGAAGAACGTTTGAGCAGAGAAAAACACCCAAATAAACTTTTCTTCAGCTACGCTAATACAGTAGCAACCATAGATTTTGCCAAACAGTTTAAAGGACACGGATGGGTTGGAATTAGATACCAAATTGAACCAGACGAGGCATATAACGAAATTATTCTTCATATTCGTTTTAAAGAAACTGATGCCAGATTACAACAAGAAACACTAGGGATTTTAGGTGTAAATTTAATTTACGGTGCTTTCTATAAATATAATGACCCAAAACGTTTACTGCGCTATTTATACGATCACTTAGATAAAGATCAATTAGAAATCGATACGATCAATTTTTCGGGACCTCGTTTTGCTGATGTTGACAATCGTTTGATGAGTTTACAATTGGTTAAAAACGGAATGACGGATGCCGTAATGTTTAATCCGGAAGGAAAAAATGTTTTACCGGCGGCTGTTTTATACAAAAAAAATCTTCTTGCTTTTAGAGGAAGTTTCCGTCCGGTTACAAACGTGAATCTTGATATGTATGAGAAATCATTAAAAATGTTTCTCGGGGAAAATAAAGTAGATAAGGACAACACATTAGTGGTTTTTGAAATTACACTTTCGAATTTGCGTTCGGATGGTGAGATTGATGAGCGTGATTTTATGGACAGAGCCGAATTACTTTGTTCGCTTGGTCAAACGGTTATGATTTCGAATTTCCAGGAATATTATAAAGTTGTGGAGTATTTCTCTAATTATACCAAAGCCCGTATGGGATTAGCAATGGGTGTAAATAACCTTGTTGATATTTTTGATGAGAAATACTATCGTCATTTAAGTGGTGGAATCCTTGAAGCTTTCGGAAAATTATTCTACCGTGATATGAAAGTATTCTTGTACCCAATGTTAGGTGATAATGGCGAAGTTATTACTTCTGACAACCTGAAAGTTCATCCTAGAATGAAAGAATTATACAAATTCTTTAAATTCAACGGTAAAGTTGTTGACATTAAAGATTACAACCCAAACATATTAAATGTGTTCTCTCGCGAAGTACTAAAAATGATTGGTCAAGGAAAAACCGGCTGGGAACCAATGCTTCCGTCTGGAGTTGCCGAAATTATAAAAGAACATCATCTTTTTGGATATCATCCACAGAAAGAACTAGAGCAAAAAGCTTAATATAAAAAGTCCCTTAATTTGGGACTTTTTTTGTCTACTGAATGTTTTTTTTAACGCAAAGTACGCTAAGGTTTTTTATATGATAGACTGCATTTTTGCATGCTCAAAGTTCGCAAAGCTTTGTACTGACCAAGCTTTGTGAACTTTGCTTTTTTATAAAACCTACATATAAATAAAACTTAGCGCACTTTGCGTAAAAACTTAGCGTGCTTTGCGTAAAATCTTAGCGTGCTTTGCGTTAAAATTACACACAAAACAACCTGAAACTTGAAACCTCAAACCTGAAACAAAAATTTACTTCAAAATCTGTGCTGCGTGTTCTTTTGTTTTTACATTTTCGATTACTTCTTCGATGATTCCTTTTTCGTTGATTACAAAAGTGGTTCTGTGAATTCCGTCATATTCTCTTCCCATGAACTTTTTTGGTCCCCAAACTCCAAAAGCATTTATTACTGATTTATCTTCATCGGCTAATAATGGAAATGGTAATTCGTATTTTTCTTTGAATTTGGTTTGCGCCTTTTGACTATCAGCACTTACTCCAAGAAGCTCATAATTATTTGCCTGAAAACGATGAAAATTATCTCTTAAATCACAAGCTTCGGCTGTACAACCCGGCGTACTTGCTTTTGGATAAAAGAAAACTACTAATTTTTTTCCGGCATAATCTGCCAGTTTATGTGTTTTTCCTTCTTGGTCTGTTCCTGAAAAATTTGGTGCTTTATCTCCGGCTTTTAATGTTGTCATATCTTTTTATTTTAGATTTCAGATTATTGATTTTAGATTTAAAACAAAGATAACTTATAAGTTATAAATCGCTATTTTTACACTTTAAAATTACGGAAATGAATAAAGAAGCTCGCGTACAATTTGTTATAAATACGTTAAAAGAACTCTACCCTACTATACCAGTCCCGCTTGATCACAAAGACCCATATACCTTATTAATCGCTGTTTTACTTTCGGCTCAATGTACAGATGTTCGCGTAAATCAGATTACGCCGCTTTTGTTTGCAAAGGCAGATAATCCGTATGATATGGTGAAGATGTCTGTGGAAGAAATTAAGGAAATCATTCGTCCGTGTGGTTTATCGCCAATGAAATCTAAGGGAATTCATGGTTTGTCTGAAATTTTGATTGAAAAATATAATGGTGAAGTTCCGCAGAGTTTTGAAGCGCTTGAATCTTTGCCGGCTGTTGGACATAAAACGGCAAGTGTTGTTATGTCTCAGGCTTTTGGAGTTCCGGCTTTTCCGGTTGACACACATATTCACAGACTAATGTACAGATGGAATCTTTCGAATGGAAAAAATGTGGCTCAGACTGAAAAGGATGCTAAAAGATTATTTCCCAGAGATACATGGAACGATCTGCATTTACAGATTATTTGGTACGGACGTGAATACTCGCCTGCAAGAGGCTGGAGTTTAGAGAAAGATATTATTACGAGAACAATTGGTAAAAAATCTATAATAGAAGAAGCTGCTAAAAAGAAAGTTTAGCAGCTTCTTTTTTATTTTACATACTGCTTTTTAGAGCATTGTATTCATTTGTCATATCAAGTGATCGATATACTCCCAAAAGTGTTTTTGTAGCTTCTGGATTCTTTGGTTCAATAATAAGCGCTTGTTTTAGATACGGGATTGCACTGCGGGCAATATCATCTTTTTTAGCATTTAGCTTATCATATTTTTGCATTTCGGATGGTGAAGTTCCTAAAGAAGCTATTTCATCGGCTAAATCTTTTTTGACCTGCAGTTTCAAATACGCCATATTTATATAGGCATCCAGGTAATTAGGGTTAAGTTCCAATACATAATTATAAACTGCTTCGGCTTTAGGATAATCTTTTTTCTCCAAATAAGCATAAGCTAAATTACTGTTAACCTCTATTTTTTTTGAAGGAACTAACTCGTTTCTTGGTTTTTCATAAAACCCTTGTTCTATAGCTGATTCTCTGGCTTTTGTAGAAACAAAAAAATCTTCTTCTTTTGTTTTCTTGTTTGTAGCATAATACATCATCCTCTTTCCGGAAAAATTTATTTTCTTTAAGATTTCATAATATTTTACTGCCGACTCGTAATCTTTAGCATTTATAGAAGATGCTGCAGCGTTAAATAAGTTCAATGTGTCTTTTTTATCAAACAAATAAACTTTATAACTTTTCTCTGCACTTTCTTTGAATTTTCCAGCATTAAAATCGGTCATTGCACCATTAACAAGAGTAGATTTCATAGCTTTTAAAGCTGCATTTGCTTTAACTGTAAATTTAAACTTTCCTGATTCGTTTTCATACAAAAATACATCCTGATAAGCTTGTGAGGCCAATGTAAAATTATTAGCTGCATCTATATTTTTTCCAGCTAAATCCTTATATACATTTCCTTTTAAAAAATAATAATCAGATTTGGCTTCATCTGATGCGTTAAGAATAAGATATTCTGTTTTGTTTAAAATCGCCAATGCTTCCTCGCTTTTTCCTTTATCGTATAAAGACTGCGCTTCTTTTATTTGATCATTTTGAGCAAATGCTGCGACATTTATCAATAACAGGATTGATAACATCTTTAGGTTCGTTTTCATATTTCGGTTGGGTTTTGGTTGTTAAAATAGATTTAGTTTTTTGAATGAATTTTGCTGCAAAACTGATAGTAGAGCACTTCAGCCTGCGTTTAAATGAAAAAATAAGATTTAGAGATCAAAATTGCCATAAGTCTCTAAATTTAATTTCTCAAAAAATCAAACTTCTTAGTAAAGAACTAAGGCGTATAACAAACAAAATGAAATAAGGCAGAGTAGTTTTTTTTCATAGGTTTTTGGTTATTGGTTGGACAAATTAGGGTGATTGAAATGTTTTAATACGAAAAATTCTTATGTTTTTATGAAATAATAATTATTTTTTAACTAAAATAAAATTAATTATTGAATAAAGAAATATTTTGACTAAAAATATTGAATTTTAACAAAAACATAATTTAAAATCAAAATCATATTCAAGGGTAAAAATGAAGAATTAATAAGTGATTGGAAAAATCTGTTCTGAAAAAACACGCAGTTGAATTTATGATAATAAAGTAAAATTCAGGATTTAAGACAATAAAAAAACTCACTATCTGTATTTGCATACAAATAGTGAGCTTTCAACCAAAACGACCATTTGGTTTTTCTTTCGAAATAAACATCCGACCAAAGCAGCGGGCTGTTTAATTAGCTATAATCTCAAAATTTTTATCTTCAATTTTCACAACCGTTAAGGCTTGTGAATAACTTAGTAAAAAAGAAATTACTTCTTTTTTAGGTTTCAAATCTTTAGAAGCTAACGCTTTTTTTGAGTAAATTTTCGCCATACTGTGTAAATGTTTTATAATAGTATAACGGGCTAATATTCAAAATAGTATTAGTTGGTTAAAATAATTTGATGTTTGTCAATTATTTTTCTCAAATTCATAAGCGCATAACGCATTCTTCCCAATGCAGTATTGATACTTACATCTGTTAATTCTGATATTTCTTTGAAACTCATATCCTGATACATTCTCATTACCAGTACTTCTTTCTGATCTTCAGGAAGTTCTTCGATTAACCTTTTTAAGTCAACCTCAACCTGATCTACAATCATTCTGCTTTCAACATTTAATGAATCGTCAGACATGATAGAGAAGATTGAAAACTCTTCGGTTTCTCTGTACATTGGCATTTTTTTGGTTTTGCGAAAGTGGTCCACAATTAAGTTATGAGAAATACGCATTACCCATGGAAGAAATTTACCTTCTTCGTTATAGGAATTACTTTTTAAGGTTTTGATTACTTTAATAAAAGTATCTTGAAAAATATCATTTGAAATGTCTCTATCAGCAATCTTAGAATATATAAATCCATATATTTTAGATTCGTGCCTTTTTATTAATGTTGCAAGAGCAGCTTCACTGCCTTCAACATAATTTTTTACTAATAGAGCGTCTGGAATTTGCAGATCAGCCATAATACTACTTTTTTAGTTTTAATAATTTGGAGTAATTTTTCTAAAAAGTAATTTTATTTTATAGGCGTGATCTTTTTTGAGTTATGTTAATTATTGTGACCAAATTTAACAAATATTTATTTTAAAAAGCAAACAAAAACAATAATAATTAACATTAAATCGTTAAGTTTTTTGCTGCAGAGGCCATTTTTGATAAAAATAGTTAAAAAAATGCGGTTCAAAACGATTTAAAAAACAAATGTAAATAACTTACAATTAAATATTTAAGCTATTTACACCTGCTTTTTGAGTAAAATTTAATTCTATATTTTTTTATTGATAAACACGTACGTAATCGACGTAATATTTTTGAGGAAGTACAGAATCATCCACTTCAGGACCTCCAAAATTGCCTCCAATGGCTAAATTTACAATAATATAAAATGGTTTATCAAAGGGCCATGTATCTTCATTTTTAACTTCAGGATTGAAAGTATAAACTAAAGTCGAATCCACAAAAAAGGCGATTTTATCTTTGTCCCATTCAATGGCATATACATGATAACCTTCTTCAATATTTGGAAATTCAGTTCTTTTGGTATTAATCGTATTTCCGTGGCTGTCTTGTGTATGAAGGGTTGTATAAACCATATGTGGATCTCTTCCTATATATTCTAAAATATCAATTTCTCCTGTTTTTGGCCATTTAACCTCATCAATATTAGCGCCTAACATCCAGAAAGCAGGCCATAAACCGTGTCCAACAGGAAGTTTTGCCCTTGCTTCGATTCGGCCGTATTGAAATTGTTTTTTTCCTTTGGTTGTAATTTTTGTCGAGGTATATTTTTCTCCTTCTTTTCTGGCTTCAATAACTAAATTTCCATCTTTAAATTCGTGGTTGGTTTTAGTATAGATTTGTCTTTCATTGTTTCCGTAACCGCACAAATTTGGACAGCCGTCCCCAAGTTCGAAATTCCAGACTTTTTCATTTAATTTTTTAGCATTGAAATTTTCTTCCCAGACCAGTTTCCTCTTTGTTTCCTGCGCGTATGAAAAACTGCAGATTAACAATAGTACAATTATTTTATTCATAGTATAATTTTAAAATTAAGAAGGCCAGCCGAAGCTGACCTTCTAGAATTACTAATTAATTAACTCATATTCTATTGATAAATTCTCACGTAATCAATCTCCATAGAAGACTGTGTGAAAGCTCCATCAATATTACCGCCTAGATTACCTCCCATTGCTACGTTTAAAATCAAGAAAAAGTCGCTGTTAAAAGGTAATGAACCATCGTTTGGAACTGAATGAAGTAAATCATCGTCTACATAAGTTTTTACTGATGCAGGGCTCCATACTAATTTATAAACATGGAATTCTGTTGAAACGTTGGTGTATGTTTTTGATGCTGTATTACCATTTCCACCTGAATGTCCAGGATAATGAAGCGTACTCAAAATCACATTTTGATTGTTCCCCACGTGTTCCATGATGTCTATTTCTCCACAGGCTGGCCAAGGTTTTGTAGCATAATTTTGTCCAAGCATCCAGATTGCAGGCCATGTTCCTGCTCCGCTTGGAAGTTTAGCTTTAACCTCAACTTTTCCATATGTAAAAGCAAATTTAGCATCTGATTTTAATCTTGCCGATGAATAATCTGCACCTCCCGAAGCTTCTTTTTTAGCTGTAATAACTAAATTACCTCCTTGTACTTTTACGTTTGTTGCTGCGTTGGTATAATTTTGTTTTTCATTATTTCCCCAGCCGTTATCTCCTCTTCCTAAATCATAATTCCATTTTGTTGCATCTGGCGCTCCATCAGTATTGAACTCGTCAGACCAAACCAGATTTGTATAATCTGTTGTTGGATTTTGAGTAGGTTTTGTAGTAGTGAAAATATGATACCATGCTAATGCTGGGTTTCCTCCCATTACGGCTCTTACTACCATTCTGTTTGCTGTGATCGACAAGATTTCGTAAGAACTCTGACCAATATAATACCCCATAAATCCACCGTCAGAGAAGTTCAACATTGTTCCTCTTGTTTGTGTTGCATGGTTTGGATTTTTGGTAACTACAGATTCTGATGGGCTTAATGAAACTGTTTTAACACCACTTGTATTATAAGTTAAACAAGCATCATCTGGTCCACTTCCTCCTCCTACGCTTGCAAAAGCTGCGTTAAAGAATGTTGCTCCGCCGTTGTTTAATTCAAATTTCAATTGATCTCCGTCTTTTGAAAAAGTCAATTCGTTTTCGTATAAACAGCTGCTTGCCGGCGATGCTGCTTTTTCAAATGGTCCTGCCATATAGTAGTTTGCATAGTAGTTTTTAGTCGCATCGGCATCGTTTTGACCAACTCCTAAGTGTCCTGCTTCTGAAGCTGACCAGTACCATTTTTTAGATGAACCACCTGTTAAGAACGCTACGGCTTCATCATCACTAAAGTTACTTAATACTGTAACATCTAGTGTTGTGTTTGATGCTACACCGCCTCTTCCGTTTGCAATTACTGTAACAGTATAGGTATTTACGCCTGTTTTTGTAAAACGTTTTGTAAAAATACCACTTGGAGAAGTTTCAGATGTTCCATCGCTAAAAACATATTTAAACGAAACAGCATTATCTGCTTTTGCAGTCAATTTTACCGTTCCTGATCCGTCTCCGTTTGGAGCATCAGCAGTTTTTCCTATAATTTCAGCTGTTACCTGAATATTAGAGGGCGCCGCCAAATCGCCAAAAGCAAAATCATCTTTTTGACAACTTATTGCTAACAGCAGAGCAAAAAGTAATACGAAGTATTTATTATATTTTTTCATTTTGTTATTTTTTATAAAATGTAAATTCATTTTAATCGATTAATAAGGTTCATTTTTTATTTATGAAAATAAACGTTATCAATATATATGGTATGACTTCCGGTTGGTGTTCCAGAATAAATAAGCTGTGCAATATGAGCTCTGGTTGTTAATCCTGTAAAATCACTTAAAGGAATATCCAGACTTACCCATTGTCCTTGTGCCGGAGCGGTAAATTTAAGTTCGTGTTCTTTATCATCTCCTCCTCCATTGTAAACTCCATTAGCTCCAAAATCAACTAATTTGATTCTGAATTCTGTAAAATCTGAAGACCAAACATCTACGTGGAAATGTGTCATTCCGGTTGCATCAATTGTTGTAACTGGCTCGATACCCACAAAATTTAAATCTGAGTATTTTTTAACTGCATTTCCTGCAACAGCTGTTTCTTCTAATGTTGCTGCAGACCAATCTGTACGCCATGTTTGAATGGCAATATTTGAATATGCATCACTAAATAATGAAATAACATTTGCTGCCGGTACAGCTGGCGTTGGTGCTGCTGTGCTTAATGTTTCGACGTCTTTATAGAAATAAATATTATCTATAAATACAGTTCCTCCAGCCCAAGGGGTTCCCACAAATTTCAATTGGAAAATATCTGCTACTGTTAATCCCTGACTTGTAAATGCCGAAATTGGAATATCAATACTTGTCCACTGATTTGCAGTAAGATCTTTTACAACTGGTTTTTCTCCATTTGTTTTACTAATTAATGAAGTTTCGATTTTTTGTAAATCTGCTGTCCAAACATCCATGTGAATGTAATCCATTCCAGAAACATCAACTGTAACATTATCTGCTAAAGCAATTCCCTGGTAGCTTAATTTGATATAGTTCAACATTTTGTCGCCATTCAAATCAAATTCTGTCCAGCTGCTTCCTTGTCCTGCTTGTCCCCAATCTGGGAAATAGTTTGTTCCGGCAACATTAGTGTATTTAGAACCGTAAATAGAAATTACATTTCCTGCTGCTCTGTTTGGCGGCGTTGGTGCCGAAGTTGTTGGATTAAGAACTAATTTTGCTTCAAATTCCTGAGATTTTTCAGTTGTTTTAATTGCAGCACTTTTTGAAACTACACGAATTGTGTAAACTCCAGCTTGCTGATACGTATATGAAACTGATTCTCCGTTATTAGCCGAAATTGGATCTGGTTTTCCTGCTTCTCCAAAATAAACATCATAAAACAAGGCAAAATCTGCTGTTGCTTTTACGGTTACTTTTTTAGAAACTGATAAATCATTTGTTATTACCACTACTAAATTTTCCGGAGCTTTAAACGAAACTAAAACCTCTTGTGTTACTTCAGTCTTTTTTCCTGTAATTCCCATTGCAATAATTTTGCTTTGGTAAGTTCCTTCTTTATAAACGTGTGTTACGGTTCCTCCAGAAGGAAAATAATCAGATTCTGGCGATCCGTCTCCGTAATTTATTTTGTATTGTGTTACTCCTTCTCCTTTTGGTAAAAAAGTTACTTTACCGGAGTTATCCTGAGTTACAGTGGTCAAAGCAGATATGTTTGAGGGTGCGCTTACACCTTCTAAATCAATATTGCTGTCATCGCTTGAACAGCTAAAGAATAGCGCTAAAACGACAAGACTTAATATATAATGTAATTTTTTCATAATAGTATTTTTTAATATCCAGGATTTTGCGACCAGTTACCGTTTGCGAATTGAATTTCTTCGATTGGAAGTGGAAATAATTCATTCTTATTAGCTTTAAATCCAGGAATTGTTCCAACAGCTTTGCCAGTTCTTACTAAATCAAAGAAACGATGTCCTTCTCCAAAAAGTTCTACTCTTCTTTCTGCCCAGATAAAATCTGTAAGAGCAGCTCCAGAAGCCGTTACGTTATGGTTATTATCTCCAAATGCACGCGCTCTAACAAGGTTTAAATATGTTCTTGCTTTTGCGTCATCAATTGCACCTCTGTTGTAAGCTTCTGCAGCCATTAAAAGAACGTCTGCATAACGAATTGATCTGTAATTATTTGGATTTGTTAAATTCAAATCTCCCTGTGCATTTGAGCTTCTTTTTCTTGGAATATATTTTCTGTTGAAGAAACCTGTATCTTCATTTCCTTTTCCATAGCTAACTCCTTTTCCGTTATCATAATTAGCATTTGCAGCAGCAAAAGCAGCGATGTCTAAAATAGCTACATCTTTACGTCTGTCTCCAACTTCAAATGCATCAGCGCTTTCCTGAGTTGGTATATTAAAACTAAATCCTGAAGAGAAAAGTGGTCCTGAAAAATTTCTTACACCGCTAAAACCTACAGCTACGTTACCTTCACTACATTGTAAACATCCAAATCCAGCTCCTTCAATGTCTGTATATTGTACTTCAAAAACAGATTCTGCTCCGTTTTCTCCGTCCATTTCAAATATTGAATTATAATCTGTTACTAAAGAATATTTTCCTGAAGTAATTACAGATTCAAGTACCGTTGCTGCCTGCGTAAATTTATTTTGATATAAATAAGCTTTTCCTAATAATGCCTGAGCAGCAGTTTTAGTGGCACGCCCTTTTTGAGAAGCATTTGGTGCTAAATTAGCCGATGCGAAAATTAAATCAGCTTCAATCGAAGCATACACTTCCTGAACTGATGAACGCGGTATCTTTTTTTCATCTCCAAGTTTAAATCTCGCATCGCCCTTCATTGGTATACCGCCAAACCATTTCACTAATTCAAACTGGTAATATGCTCTAAGAAAACGCGCTTCGGCAATAACTTGGGTTTTCTCGGGAAAATCGGTTTTATCTTGAAATTCAAGAATATAATTAGCTCTTTGAACTCCTGCAAACATCCAGTTCCAGATATCTCTTAAGTTACTGTTTACCGGCGTATGAATCATATCATCAATTTGCTGCCATCCAATAACATCTGTTGGACTTTCTCCTCCTGCTAATGTATTATCTGAAGCAATTTCTCCCAATATAACATTTGCATATGAAGATTGAAGCAAATCGTAAGCAGCAACCAAAGCCTGATCGTAATCTGATTTTGAATTAAAATAGTTTTCAGAATCGATAGAATATTCTGGTTTAGGATCTACAAACTCATCCGAACAAGAAATACACAAGGTCGAAAACAGAGTAAGAGATATAACGGTTGTAAATAAATATTTTTTCATTTTAATTGAAATTAAAAATTAATGTTTAAACCCATTAAATAGGTTCTTGGAGTAGGATAAAATCCATAATCAATTCCACCTCCAATTGGCGCACCATTTGAAGCTCCCGGATCGTAACCTTGGTATTTAGTAAATGTGTATAAATTATTTACTCCCGCATAAAGTCTTAATTTTGTGATTCCTGCTTTTTGAGCAACACTTGGATTAAGAGAATATCCTAACTGAACATTTTGAATTCTAAGGTATGAAGCGTCTTCTACAAAATAATTAGAAAAAACATTGTTTGATGTTGCACCTGTTGTAACTCTTGGTGTTGAATTTGTAGATCCTTCACCTGTCCATCTGTCTAAAACATAATCAATACGATTTGCATCAGAAAGTGTTCTTTCGTAGTTACGAACCATATCATTTCCTACAGATGCAAAAGTGTAAACTGCAAAATCAACGTTTTTATAGTTTAATTGAAGATTGAATCCCATTGTTGCAGCAGGAATTGGATCACCAATATTGGTTTTATCTTTTGTATCAATTACACCGTCTCCATTTACATCAACAAATCGAAGATCTCCTGGCGCTGCATTCGCTCCTAAAGCTAATTGTGATGGGTGAGCATCAACTTCTGCCTGATTTTGAAAAATACCATCGGTTTTATATCCATAGAAATATCCCATTGGTTTTCCTATTTCCATTCGTGCAGGTGCAGGCTGTCCAACACCAAATCCTCCGGCTTCCAAAAAGCCAGTTCCGTTATTTACTTCCAGAACTTTATTTTTAATAAACGTAACGTTATAAGCTACATTCATTGAAAAAGAATCTGAGAAATTTTCTTTGTAATCGATAGCAAATTCAAAACCTGAATTTTTTACTGATCCTGCGTTTATAGTTGGAGAACCAGATCCCGGAGCACCTGTACCATTAATACCTGAAACAGGAATATTTCCAATTAATAAATCTTTTCTTGTATCACTAAAATAATCTGCTACAATAGAAACTTTGTCATTTAATATTCTCATATCCAAACCAACATCAAGCTTTCTAGCTTCTTCCCATTTTACATCCGGATTTGGAACTGCCCCTGTGGCTACACCGTTTACAAGAGTACCATCAAAAACATAAGTTGCTTCTCCACTCAAAGTACCTAAATATCTATAATCTCCAATTTGGTCATTTCCTAATGTTCCGTAGCTTCCTCTTAATTTTAAGAAATTAATGAATTTAGGAGTTCCAAAGAAATCTTCTTTAGAAACAATCCAACCTCCTGTAACTGATGGAAAATAACCTACTTTATTCCCTGGTCCAAATTTGGTAGAAGCATCACGTCGAATCATACCAGATACTAAGTATTTCTCTTTATAATCATACTGCAGCCTTGCAAAATAAGATAATCTGCGTTGATCATAAACATAAGAGCTGTTTGTTAAAGTTGCTGAAACTCCTTTTGTTAAAGAAATATCGGCAAATTCCCAAGAATTATTAGGAACATCAAAACCAGTAGCAGAAAGACCATTTCCCCATGTTTTGAAAATTGTTGTACCAATTGTTCCTGTTATATTATGAGCATCTGCGATTTTTGTAACATAAGTACCAAAAAGGTCAAAAGAGTAATCGTTGTCATTAACAGCACCTTGAGTTACAGAACTTCTTTGTACATCAAAAACTTTTCCTCCATAACTTATTAGCGGAGCAAATGTTTTTGATTCGCTGTTTGAAGTATTAAAACCAATTGAACCTGTCAATGTAAATCCTTTAAAAATTTTGTAATCTAATCCAAAATTTCCGTTTAATTTTTTATAATTATAATCGTTGTATGTATTTGCAATTTGTGCAAGCGGGTTGATAATTTCATTACCTAATCCTGTTGTATTTGGCACAAGAGTAAAATTGCCGTTTGCATCTTTAGGAGTTAATGTTGCAGGAACATTCAGTGCATTAAATAATACAGAACCAAGACCGTTTTCATTTAATGTTTTTCTTGTAAAATAAGTATATATAACGTTTGACTTAAGTTTAATTTTACTGCTAAGATCTGCTCCTAAAGCAAGTCTTGCCGTATTTTTCAAGAAACCAGATTTGTCTCCTCCCACAATTCCTTCCTGATCTAAATGTGATCCACTAATAGAATACGTGATTTTATCTGAACCTCCGGAAATACTCAAATCATTATTGACAATTGGAGCCATTTGAAAAACTTCATCCTGCCAGTCAGTACCTTTTCCTAATCCGCTTACGTTTGGATAAGGAAGCGGTTTACCTCCGTTAGCATAACTTTCGTTTAATAAAAGTGCATATTCCGTAGCATTTAAAGTTGGAAGTTTTCTTGATGTTTCCTGAAATCCAACTGAGCTGTTGAAAGATACTTTTGTTTTAGTATTCTTTTTACCTGTTTTAGTTGTAATTAAAATAATTCCATTTGCCCCAATTGTTCCATAAATAGCCGCTTGAGCATCTTTTAAAACTGTTATGGATTCAATATCATTAGGATTTAACAGACCAAAATCTCCAACATAACCATCAATAATAGCTGTTGGTGCATTTTGTCCGTTTGTAGCAATACCACGAATACGAATATCCAATGGCGCTCCTGGTGCTCCTGACTGGGTTGTTACATTCACACCTGTAACAGTACCTTGCAGGGCTTGTTCAATTCTCGTTGGTCGAATAAGATCAATTGTTTTACTGTCTACTACAGAAACTGATCCCGTAACCTCTCTCTTCTTTTGAGTACCATAACCAATGACAACTACTTCATCAAGTGATTTTGCATCCTCAATTAACTTTACAGTTATTTTAGTTCCAGAAACTGCAACTTCTTGCGTTTTGTAACCTATATAACTGAAAATAACTGAAGATCCTTTTGGAACTCCGGTTAATTTAAAAGATCCGTCAAAATCAGTGGTTGTGCTTTGAGACGAACTTTTAACTTTTACATTAACGCCAGGCAATGACAAACCTGAGCCATCTACTACCGTTCCGGTTACATCAATAGATTGCGCAAACGCAAATGATGTACACAGTGATAGTACAATTAGTAATAATTTAGATTTCATAATTAGTTAGTTTTTATTGAAAGCTAAATTTATCTGTTCCCTTTATGAAAACGATAAAATTAACCTCAACAAAAAACATACATCATAAAAAAATCTAGTCTTAATTCAGGATATCATAAAATAAACCGCTCTGCAGCTATAATTTGTGAATGTTAATTTCTTTAACATTTGCACTGCAATTTCCCAACAAAAGCATAATGTTGTGGTAATGTATAGTTTTTTTAAGCCGATTTTTGAATTCCTATACAGCCAGAATATATTCAACTAAACCGATTTCGTGCTGCAAATCCATTTTCTTACGCAAACGATACCTTTTTATTTCAACACTTCGAACCGAAATATTAAACATTGGAGCTATTTCTTTTGAGGAAAGATTCAATCGAAGATAAGCACATAAACGAAGATCATTTGGTGTTAAGGCCGGATGCATTTGTTTTATTCTTTTTAGGAAATCTTTATCGGCATTATCAAAGGCTTCTTTAAATATTTTCCATGAATCTTCTTCTGTAATGTTTTTGTTAATGGTACTAATTACAGATTTGATATTGGAACTGTCATTTTGAGATGTTTTCTTCAAATCTTCTTTAATAAAAGCCAGCAATTCGTTTTTACTGTTTAAACTCATTGTTGAAACCGCCAGTTCACGGTTTTTATTATCAACGTCCTGCGAAAGCTGCTCGTTTCGAAGCTTCATTAATTGTTGTTCGTTTTCAAGCTCCTGAATCTCTAATAAAAGGTTATTTTCTTCAATAAGCTTTTCTTTTTGCTTTTGATAGTAATTTCGGTATGCTTTATTGATAAAATAGGCCATAGCCAAAATCAGAAGAAAATAGACAAAACAGGCTAAATTGGTCAAATACCACGGTTTTAAAACTACAAATGTGTATACGGCAGTATTCTGCAAAATTGTATTGGCATATTTTGCCCTAACTCTAAAGGTGTATTTTCCCGGTGAAAGGTTTTTAAAATTCACCGTTGCCTTTGTACTCCACTCGCTCCAGTCATCCTGAAAACCTTCTAATAAATATTGATATTCAGAATTGATGTATTTATTGTATTCCGGAACGGTATAATTAAGCGTAATGTTATTTTCATCAGAATCAAAACTGCCTTCACTTTGAATACCTACATTTTTAAATGTTTCGTTTTGTTTGTTTATCAATATATCGGTAATAAAAACATCGTAGTTTTTAAAACTTAAATCGTCGATATTTAAGGTATAATAACCATCTGTTGTACCTATTAAATACGTTGATTTTGAAATTTGTGTAATATTTTCATAACCCAGCATCGAATTCGTTAAAGAGGACGGAATAGGTATTATATTCTGCTTTAATTGGCTGCTCAATTTACTGGCAGAGAAATAATGAATGTAGTTTTTAGAAAATAACCAGATTTTATTCGAATGGTCTACAATTAATTTACCTGATGTATATTCATCTTTTTCAAAAATCGAACTTAAAACAGTATCTTTCTCGAATTGTCTTATTTTAGGATTTAATTTGAAAATTCCGCCTTTGTAAGCGTAATAAATTGAATTATTAAAAGTCGTTAAACTCGCATTTATTCCTTTCTGCGGAGACTTGTAAGTGTAAAAATCATGCGTTTGCAAAAGAGATTTACCAAGTTTTAATCTAAAAATCCCTTTGTATTCATGGCTAACATAAACATCAAGATTCTTTGTAATTTCAAAATATCTGGATGAATAATCAAATCCCTGAATTTTGTTTTTAAAAATCCACTGATTATTTACTTTCTCTAAAACCGAAAGTCCGTAATAATTTCCCTGAATTAATTGGTTTTTATTTGCTGGAGAAGGCTCAAATTTCCAGGTTCCTGAACCCGAAAAGAGACTTCTTGCCGAATCGTTTGTAATGATAAAAGTTCCCGAATCGTGTCCGCAAAAAAGTGTATTATCATACGTAAACAGTGACCAAACCTGACCTTTTGTTCCGGTTATAAATTTAAACTCCGCATTACTCTGTGTTGGCTTACAAAACAATCCCTGATTTGTTCCAATGTAAAGCATCCCGTTAAAAACTGCCGATGCATAAACGGTTCCTAAAACTCCGGTATCATCTATAAAACTGTGTACGGGTGATTGAATATTAATACAGTTAATTCCGTTATCTAATCCCACCCATAAGTTTTGATCTTTATCCTCAAAAAGTGACAAAGCCGTATTATTACTCAAACCTTTACTCTGTGTAAGGTGATATTTTAGTTTACCGTTATTTGATAAAATAAAAACTCCGTTTGAAACCGTTCCCAAAGCAAAACTCCCGTCCTGAAGACGCTGGCTGCTGTAAACGAAACTCGATTTTAATTCTGCATCGACATCTGTTGCAACTCTGGTTAGGGAATTCCCTGTCAGTTTATAAATTCCGTCAAGCTGCGTTTGAATCAGCAAACCATCATCTGTCGTAAAAACATTCGCAATTGTAAATTTCTTTAAAGTCGGATTATCTGAAACTAATTTTGCTCTCCCGCTTTCAATTTCAAAAAGTCCTTCTTTGATCGTTTGAAAATAAATAGCATTTTTTGCCGAAAATGACTTTATAACACCATTTTTTGGTGCGATGATATTAAACTTTCTGGTTTTAGTATCGTAAATATAAATTCGGTTTAAGGATTGAAACAGAATCCATTGATCGTATTTTAAGATATTCCAAAACTGCTCATCATCTAAAATTTTGCTTTTAATTTTATCGCTGAGTGATGTGTATTTTAGTTTGCCATTTTCATTTCTGGTCCAATAACCAAAATTCATATAACTGCCTGTATAGATTTTATTTCCAATCACTTTTACAGATCGGATAATCGTTTCATTTGGCCCAGGGTATAATTGCCAAGTGGTCCCGTTATACTCTAAAAGTCCATCGTTATTAGCAAAATATAAATAATTTTCATCGTCCTGTGAAATCATCCAGCTCTGATTTCCAGCTCCGTAAACAGATGAAGAATATTTAACAATTGGTGGAAGTTCCTGCGCAAAAAGCAAGAAATTCAATAAAAATAATAAGGTAGTTAGTTTAGTTTTCAAATTTGGTCAGGATATTAAATAATACTAAAACAGTTCTAAAATAGCATATTTTAGAGTGAAACAATAATTTTTAGTAAAATAAAAGATTTTATAGCATAACACAGGTTTCAACCATCTGAAACAGATTGTGATGATATACTTTGCGTCCAGCGGTTGAAACCGCTGGCAATATTTCCAAACAATTTCTCAAACCTATTCAAATATAGCCCGTGGTTTCAACCACGGGAAACGGATTGTGATTATTATACATGTTTCCAGCGGTTTCAACCGCTGGTTATTTTTTCGAAACAATTTCTCAAACAAATTCAAATATAGCCCGTGGTTTCAACCACGGGAAACGGATCGTGATGATATACTTTGGGTCCCAGCGGTTAAAACCGCTGGCTATGTTTTCAAACAATTTCTCAAAAATAATCAAACATAGCCCATGGTTTCAACCACGGGAAACGTATTGTAATGAGATAAACTTATATTCCCAATGGTTCAAATACCTTCTTTAATCAAAAACAAACATGGTAATTCTGTTAAGATTTGGAACAATATCCTTAACAAAACTCTATTCAAAATTGATTACTTTTGTAAAAATTGACTTTTTTTATGCAAATTGATCTTTCTACACTCGACCCGAAGCAAAATATTATAATAAAAGGCGCACAAGTACATAATTTAAAAAATGTAGATGTTGCCATTCCGAGAAATAAACTTGTTGTAATTACAGGACTTTCAGGATCAGGGAAATCAAGTTTAGCTTTTGATACTTTATATGCCGAAGGACAGCGCCGTTATGTTGAGAGTTTATCATCATACGCACGTCAGTTTTTGGGACGTTTAGACAAACCAAAAGTAGAATATATAAAAGGAATTGCGCCTGCAATTGCCATTGAGCAGAAAGTAAATACAACAAATGCTCGTTCGACTGTTGGAACTTCTACAGAAATCTACGATTATATTAAACTTTTATTCGCCCGAATTGGAAGAACCTATTCTCCGGTTTCTGGGCAGGAAGTCAAAAAAAATACCGTTACAGATGTTGTTTCAGATGTAAAAACGCTTGAAATCGACAGTCGATGGCTTTTGCTTGCCCCTATTCATTTAGAAGAAGGCCGTTTACTTGAAGACAAACTTAAAGTGCTTTTACAACAAGGTTTTGCCCGTATTTTAGTCGATAACGAAATGGTTCGTTTAGATGAATTTACACCAACAGAACTGCATAAACTGGACAATAAAGACATTTTATTAATCATTGACCGTATTGTGGTTAAAGAAGAGGAAGAGTTTTACAATCGTCTTTCTGATGCCGTACAAACTGCCTTTTTTGAAGGAAAAGGAATCTGTTACCTTCAGGAAGTAGGTTCAGAAAAAAGGTTTTCTTATTCTAACAATTTCGAATTAGACGGAATTACATTTTTAGAACCAAACGTACATTTATTCAGTTTTAATAATCCTTACGGAGCTTGTCCGGTTTGTGAAGGTTACGGAAATATTATTGGAATCGACGCTGATCTGGTTGTACCGAATACTTCTTTATCCATTTTTCAAAGTGCCATTTATCCTTGGCGCGGCGAAAGCATGAGCTGGTATAAAGATGAATTGGTAAAACACGCTTATAAATTTGATTTCCCAATTCACAAACCTTATTTTGAGCTTTCAGAAGATCAAAAAGATTTAATCTGGAAAGGAAATCAATATTTTCAGGGTCTGAATGATTTCTTTAAAGAACTCGAAGAAAAAAATTATAAAATACAAAATCGTGTCATGCTTTCGCGTTACCGCGGAAAAACAAAATGTCACGCATGTCGTGGAAAACGTTTACGAGAAGAAGCTTCATACGTAAAAATCAATGGAAAAACGGTTTCAGATTTAGTTGATCTTCCAATTAGACATTTGGTTACTTTCTTTAAAAATATTGAACTGAATGTTTACGAACAGCAAATTGCTAAACGTTTGATGGTTGAAATCAATAATCGTTTGTCATTTTTGACAGAAGTTGGTTTAGATTATCTAACGTTAAACCGAAATTCGGCTACACTTTCCGGAGGAGAATCGCAGCGTATTAATCTTGCTACTTCATTAGGAAGCAGTTTGGTTGGTTCGATGTATATTTTGGATGAGCCAAGTATTGGTCTGCACCCAAAAGATTCGGAGCGATTAATTAAAGTTTTACTTTCTCTTCGTGATTTAGGAAATACTGTTATCGTAGTAGAACACGACGAAGATATCATGAAAGCTGCCGATATGATTATTGATATTGGGCCGGAAGCCGGAACTTTTGGAGGAAAACTAGTTGCACAGGGAACTTATGCTGAGATTTTAAAATCAGATTCTCTTACGTCGAAATACCTGAATGGCGATTTAGAAATTTCGGTTCCAAAGAAAAGACGAAAATTCAAAAATCATATTGATATTATTGGCGCCAGAGAAAATAACCTTAAAAACATTAATGTTACTTTTCCTTTGGATGTTTTAACGGTTGTAACCGGAGTGTCAGGAAGTGGAAAAAGTACGCTGATCAAGAAAATTTTATTTCCTGCCATGCAGAAAAAACTGGAAAATGCTGCTGAAAAAGCAGGGCAATTCAGTGAAATTTCAGGTTCTTTTTCTCAGATCAAACATATTGAATATGTGGATCAAAACCCAATTGGAAGAAGTTCGAGATCAAATCCGGTAACGTATATAAAAGCATATGATGATATTCGTGATTTGTATGCAAAAGAAAAATTATCGAAAATAAGAGGATATCAGGCCAAACATTTTTCTTTTAATGTTGATGGAGGCCGATGTGAAACTTGTAAAGGAGAAGGCTCTATAAACGTTGAAATGGTCTTTATGGCTGATGTTTCACTGCCTTGTGAAACCTGCGGTGGAAAACGATTTAAAAAAGAGATTCTTGAAGTTACTTTTGATAATCAAAACATCAACGATGTGCTGACTATGACGATTGATGATGCAATCGCTTTTTTCGAAAAAAACAAGCAGACTAAAATCACGCAAAAACTACAGCCGCTGCAAGATGTTGGTTTAGGATATGTTCAGTTGGGGCAATCTTCATCTACTCTTTCTGGTGGTGAAGCACAGCGTATTAAGTTAGCTTCTTTTTTAGTGAAAGGTGCAACAAAAGATAAAGCCTTATTTGTTTTTGATGAACCTACAACAGGACTTCATTTTCATGATATTAAAAAATTATTAGCTTCATTTGATGCTTTAATCGAAAAAGGACATTCGATAATTGTAATTGAACACAATTTAGATTTAATAAAATGTGCCGACTGGATTATTGATTTAGGTCCTGAAGGCGGTGAAAATGGGGGACATTTATTAGCCACAGGAACACCCGAAGATGTTGTTAAAATAAAAGAATCAGTTACAGGAATTTATTTAAAAGATAAATTATAAACGGAACTATTATAAAAAAAGTTAGCCCTAAATTACAATCTTAATAAATGTAATTTAGGGCTAAACTATTTTAGACTGAAATATTTTATGCTACTAAGCATTTTTCTTCAAAAGGAAAACCATCTTCGTCAATGGCAACTAATACCTTTTTTTGTTTGGAAGCCTCTAATGTTAAATATAGCCAAGCAAATGACCATAATCCGAGGGTTAAACAAAAAATCATGAAATTTAAACTGTGGTTAACTACTTTTCCTCCTTTAGAAAGAACCGCAAAAAGTAATTCATCATTTCTCTCTTCTAGTGTAAATCCATTATGAACTTTGTTTGATATCATATTGGAAAACACCTGTACACTTTGTTCCTGACTTAGCTTATTGCTTTTCATAATCATTTGTTGGGTTTGTCTGCATGTGATACTTAAATTTAATAATTTTGGATAGCTATTTAATTTAAAAAAACATTAAGACACCACTTTTACTGGCCTTATGTAAATATTTCTCATACTGTCAATGAAAGAGATGTAATAAAAATCTACATAAAATTAATTGTAATAAATTGAAAAACAAAATAAATTGGGTGATTTTTTTAAGATTTCCTTCACAATTTCAAGATGTTATATAAAAAAGTATCTTTTATTTTCGATAATGAAAAAATAATACCCTTAAATAATGAAGTTAGGAATTCTGCTATATAACAATAATGAAAGTTCTTAAATCTTTATCCCAATTTTTCTGAAAATATTATCAATAACCTTATTAATATCCGGAGAGATATTAAATTTATAATTTAGATAAACATATAGAATTGTTACCAAAATTGATTTTAAGGCAATGCTGATAAGCTGGTAAAATGGAAATTCCCAAAAATAGAAAACTAAAAACAATACAAATGTAAGCAGCATTGAAGAAAGCGTTTCTTTTGTAAAAGGATATAAATGAAGTTTCTTGACAACAAAAAGCAGCTTGGCCAAACTGTATAATGTGATAGACAGTAAAGTGGCAAACGCTGACCCAAAAATTCCAAAAATTGGAATAAAGATCATATTTAAAACTACAGTCAACACAACCAGCATTAATCCTAAATACAATACCATTCGGTAATATTTAGTATTAAAAATAATTGCATTGTTGTTTCCTAAAATCAAATCGAAATATTTAGACAAACCAATCATAAATACAACTGCAATTCCGCCGCTGTATTCTTTTGGAACTAATTCGTACAGTTGATTAATATTTACAAATATGCAGAGCATTACAAAACCACCCACAATCTGCAGATTAATAGAAGTTTTTTTATAAAGATCATTCAATTCGTCATGCTTATTTTCATGCATTAATTTTGCCGTAATGGGATATACAATCTGGTGCATCGCACGACTCGGAACTGAAATTACCAAAGCAATATAAGTAGCAACAGAATAGAAGGCAATATTTTCAATCTGCATGTATTGATTTAATATCATTTTATCACCATCCAAAAGCAAATTGGCAACGCTTCCAGATAAAATAATATAAAAAGTATATACTAATATATCTTTTGTATTGGTTGGTATTGTAAATTGAAAAGTTGGTTTCTGAATACTAAATGCGTATAACATGGTGATAAGGAACGCCAGAAAATACAAAATTGCTGTTGCGTACACAAAACCTTCTACACTAAGCCAGTTGTAATAAACACCTATTAATAGAAATAATGAAAATAATCGCAAGCCTACTTCCTTGACAAAGTTTCCAAAAACGGAATGCATATTTACTCTAAGCCAGGCATAAAAAATTTCAAAATAGGCCATGCACAATCCTATAAATGGAATTAACCAGATGTAACTTTTTACAATCGCATTCTTTTTTGAAACAAAAAATAAAATTTCATCATAAAAAACAAGTCCAATCAGTAAAAGTGGAATTATTAATAGCAGAGGAAATAAAACCGTAAAAGATAAAAAACGGGATTTTTCTTCGTCGGTTTGATATTGCGAATAAAATTTAACCAAGGTATTTTGCATCCCAATTGCAAATAAAGGCATAATCACATTGGCACAAGACGTTACATAATTAGTTAAACCATAAAAAGTTGCGCCTAAAAAAACAGGATATAAATAGAGTGTATTAATGGCTCCAATTCCAAAGCCAATGTATGTTATTATAGTGTTTTTAAAAGACTGGTTTAAGACAATACCCATTTTTTGATTGCAGAGTTTAGATTGTAGAGTTTAGATTTTTGATTTTCTGCTCTCCTTTTGTTTTTGAAATTGTTATTAATTGATCAATTGTACTAATTGCTTAGTAAGGTTTTTTCGTGAATATTGCTGTAAACCAACACCATTAGCTTGTAATTTTCCTTCTAAAAATTGATTATAAAAGTCCAAAATTACACTTTTTAGCTTCGCTTTTTCTGAATAATCAAAAAATACACCTGTATTGGTTTCTTTTATAATATCGGCAAAATCAGAACCTTGCGGTCCAATAGCAATAATTGGACGATTGGAGACCATATATTCAAACAATTTCCCCGGAATAATACTTTTAGTATCTTCAGAGTTTATTTCGATTAAAAGTAAAACCTGAGACTTTTTTTGATGGGCTATAGCTTCATTATGCGAAACATATCCTAATAGGTTCAAATAATCATTTAGTTTAAATTCTTCAATCGAATCTAAAACTTCCTGACTTACGGCACCAATTAATTTAATTTCTAAATGGGTTTTAAAATCCGGAATTTCCTGAAGTAATTCAACCAGACATTCCCATAAAAATTTTGGATTTCTGTCTGATAAAAACGAACCAATATGAGCAAGTGAAAACTTAGTATCTAAAGTTTGTTTCTCAACGTTCTCAATATCGTAACCGTTTGTAATTACTGAAATTGGCTTATTGGTAATTGCCTGAAATTCGGTTTTTGTAGTTTTGCTTGTTACAATTATAGTATCAGCAGAGTTAAGAACTTTATGTTCTAAACTTTTATGTTTTTTTGCAGCATAACTGGATAAACGCAACGCTTTATGATAACCAATCGTTGTCCACGGATCACGAAAATCTGCAAACCATTTTACATTTAGTTTTTCTTTTAATTCTAAACCAATTAAATGTAAACTGTGCGGCGGACCCGACGTTACGATTGTATCAATATTATTTTCTTTGATGTATTTTTCAAGATAAGAAACTGAAGGTTTTACCCAAAAAACTCTCGCATCCGGAATAAATAGATTGCCACGTACCCAAAGAAAAGCTTTATCTAAAAAGGTTTGCTTTTTTTTATGTGGAAAAATCCCTGAACTGATTTTCTTGGTTTTGTTTTTTGAAAAAACAGAAGCTAATTGGTAAGGCTCCCAAATTTTATTTTTAAGAACTATTACTTTATCTGATATTTCGCTTACCAAGCCTTCGTCAACAATTGGGTAAGTTGGATTTTCTGGAACATAAACAATGGGCTGAACACCAAAGTCTGGCAGATATTTTACAAATTTCAGCCAGCGCTGTACTCCCGGCCCACCCGCTGGAGGAAAGTAATAAGTTATAATTAAGAGCTTTTTTTGTTCCAAGGAAAATCGTTTATTATTTTAAAGTGCAAATTTAGAAGTTATTACCAACTTTGCGAAACTCAGTGAAATCTTTGTGAATCTTTGCGAAATAACATTTCACAAAGTCACACAAAATATAGCAAAGATTCACAAAGCAAAACTGAGACTAATTACTGAGACTGCTTACTAAACTTTTTTCTCTCAAAATAGATTCCGCCAATCAAAAGCACAAACATTCCAATTGAACTTACAAGATTAATTGTACCACCCGTTTTAATAACCTGTGGTTCAAACTTAAACTCGATAGTATGTTTTCCGCCCGGAATTTCCATTGCTCTTAAAACATAGTCAACTGGGAAATGATCTGTCAATTTTCCGTCGATATAAGCATTCCAGCCATTTTTATAATAGATTTCAGAGAAAACAGCTAAACCATCTTTTCCATTATTCGATTGATATTTAATGTAATTTGGCTTGTATTGAACTACTTTTATGGTTCCGGTTGTATCCCATTGTTTTTTCATACGGGCATTTTGGAATTTACTTTCATGCTCATGCACGTTAAAAACAGCCACTTTTTTAGTATCGATATGATCTAATGCTTTCATTACATCATCTGGTTTATTTACAAGCTTAACAGTCTCTACAAACCAAGCATTTCCATTTGCATCAGGATTAACTGCTGGTATAGGTGCACCTGTACTATCTGCCTGAATTACATACTTAACATTCAACATATTAAGCACTTCAAGATTCATGTTCTTTGATTTATTACCAATTTGGTAATCAAACAATTGCTGCATTCTTCTTGGTTTTGCAGCGTGATAACCTCCAATAGAATGGTGAAAATAAGAAGCTGTTGCGCTTGACATATTTCCGTCAATATCAAAAACTCTGTAATGCGTTGTATCTTCTAAAATTTTAGCATCTGCAGCTGTTTCCTGAAAAGGAGCCGCAATCTGAACCGGGCTCACAAAATCTTTTGCCGAAACATATTTTTTATCTACAAAAAACAAATCAAAAATCATTAAAAGAGCAACGATAACTAAAGTTGTTGTCTGCGAAAATTTATTTTTTATAAACAACCATAAAACTCCAAATGTTACTACGATAAAGAATCCTGAACGAAGTAAATCTGCAGAATAAAGACTTTTTCTATCTTCTATTAAAACATCAACAAATTCTTGTCCGTACATTTGAAGAAAATAGTTATCACTGCTTCCTGAAAAATGGAAGAAACCTTTGGCAATTACTAAAATTAATATAACTCCCAATCCAAAAACTCCAGTTTGAACAAGCGCTTTTTGCTGTAATTTAGGTTCGTCTTTTGCTTTAAAAAACGACTGAATTCCCATCACGGCTAAAACTGGCATACATAACTCTAAGATTACCTGAATAGATGATACAGCTCTAAACTTATCATACATTGGCACATAATCAATAAAGAAATCTGTTAACAGCGAGAAATTTTTTCCCCAAGAAAGCACAAGTGAAAATAATGCTCCTGAAAGAAAAACATATTTAATTTTTCGGTCATCAATAAATAAAGCTAAGACTGCCAAAAAGAATACTACAATTCCAATATATGCCGGAGCAGCGACAATTGGCTGATCTCCCCAATAAGTTGGCATTGCTGATACAAAATCTTCTGCCTTTGAAGGTTCTACATTATGATCAGTCATAAAGGTATACATACTACTGTCTTTACCTATATTTTCATGATTTGACCCTCCAAAAAGTCTCGGAGCAATTAGATTGAAACTTTCGGCAATTCCGTAACTGTACTCCGTAATATATTCACGGCTTAAAGCGTTTTCATTTTCCTTTTTACTTCCGTCAGGATTAAAAGTTAATTCACTGTTGCTTCGTGTACTAAACTTAGCATATTCACTTGTCGCTAATAAATTTCCTGCATTAGCACCAATTGCAAAAATTCCGGCTACAGCCAAAGTTCCAATGGCAATTAAAAGCGGTTTGTATTCTTTGTCTTTTATAAAAGTAAAAGCATAATAACCTGAAAGTATCAATAAGAAAATCAATAAATAATAGGTCATTTGAAAGTGGTTGGCATTAACCTCTAACGCAACCGCAAACATGGTGAGTAAACCTCCCCAAATATATTTTTTCTGAAAAACGAGTATAAATCCGGCAATAACCAATGGCATATAAGCAATTGCATGAGCTTTTGCATTATGTCCAACGCCAAGAATAATAATTAAATAAGTAGAAAAACCAAACGCAATTGCGCCAATAAAAGCTTTTAAAGGATCTGTTTTTAAAACTAATAACAAACCGTAAAACCCTAAGAAATATAGAAATAAATAGTCAGCCGGACGCGGTAAAAAACGTAAAATATCATCTATTTTTCCAACGAAATCATTAGGATAATTTGCTCCTAACTGATAAGTCGGCATTCCGCCAAAAGCAGAATTTGTCCAATAAGGCTCTGTATGTTCTGCTGCTCTAAAATCATTTTGCTCTTTGGCCATTCCGGTGTATTGAGCAATATCTGACTGGAAAATCTGTTTTCCCTGCAAAACAGGATAAAAGTAAATTAAGGAAACAAGAATAAAGCCCAGGATTACAAGGGCGTGCGGATAGAATTTATTTACTATTTTCAATTTTGGCTGGTTTGGTTAAATGATGAATCCTAATACTACAAGGATACAAACTTAATCTATTTCTTCGTAATCAACATAATCGCCTACCTTTTTGGTTTCGCTAGGCTTTTTAGCATTAGCAGTATTAATGATTATTTCGTCATTATTGTTATTACGAGTTTGCTGCCAGGAATTATCCTGACTATATTGTTGTTGTCTTTGAAAATTTTCTCCTGCTTTTTCTACCGCTTTTTTAACCAATACCGGCAAAAAGATTCGGGCCAAAAATTTAAAAATATAATAAAACGCAATAATCCACATTATCGTTTTAAACAAATTTGTAAAAGATGCTTCTTGCATGATCATATAATTTTTTTCCAAAATTAGTAAATCCGTTGTTTAAAATTAAAATATCAATCTTAAATAAATAATAAAATATAGTACATTTGAAATGCGTTATAGCTTTTAATCAAAAAATACATTTATGTTGAAAATTAAAAACTTACTCTTTGCGTTTCTTTTTTTAGTACCACAATTTTTCTTCGCACAATATACTGATGTGATTAATTCGAATCGTCCGGGCGAAACTATGTCGGCTTATGCGGTTGGAAAATCAGTAATTCAGGGCGAAATTGGCATTTATGGTATTAAAGAAAAACACGACTTATTAGATTATGACGCTACCGGTTTTGGTACAGATTTAACCGTTAGATATGGCGCTTTTTTAGAACAGCTGGAATTTATTTTAGATGTTCAGTATCAAATGGAAAACTTTGATAGTCCATATACCAGTTATAAAAAGAACAACTTCAGACAGACCGTTTTAGGAGCTAAATACCTGATTTACGATCCTTATAAAAACTATAAAAAAGAAGCTAATATTTATAGTTATAAAGCGAATCACAGTTTTCAATGGCGCGAATTAATTCCGGCTGTTTCTATTTTTGCCGGAGCGAATTTTGTTGGTGCAGACAATCCGTATTATTTTTCTCCAAATGGAGATATTTCTCCTAAAGTTGCCTTAGTAACTCAAAACTTATTTGGCGGCGGAAGATGGGTTTTTGTAACCAATATTATTGCAGATTATATTGGAACAGATTATCCAAGTTATGGTTATGTTTTAACCTTAACACACGGATTTAATGACAAATGGTCTGGATTTGTTGAAAATCAAGGATACAAAAGCGATTTTTACAGTGATGCCATTGTGCGTGGCGGTGCTGCATACCTTTTATCTTCAAATATGCAGGTTGATGCTTCTATAAGTACTAATTTCAAAAACACGCCTTCTATTTTATATGGAGGAGTTGGTTTCTCCTGGAGATATGACGGATGGTACAAGGAAAAACAAATTGCCAATAAAAACAAAGAGAAAGCAAAGAAAAACTCTGATAATAAAGAAGAAAAAGTAGATTATCAGGAAAAAGAAAGAAAACGTAAAGCTAAATACGAATAATTTTAATAATCAAACCTTTAAAAAAGGAGTTAATACGACCTTAATGATTACAATCAAAGAAGCCAAAACTAAAAAAGAACTAACCGAATATATAAAATTTCCGTTCTCACTTTATAAAGATAATCCTTATTGGATTCCTCCTATTATTGCTGATGAATTAGAGTCTTTTGATAAAACTAAAAATCCTGCGTTTGATAATGCAGAAGCTTATTTTTATCTGGCTTACAAAGACAATGAAATTGTTGGACGAATTACGGCTATTATAAACTGGGCAGAAGTAAATAATCAGCATAAAAGAAAGGTTCGTTTTGGGTGGTTTGATGTTATTGATGATATAGAGGTTACTAAAGCACTTCTTGAAAAAGTTTATGAATTAGGCAGAAAACATAACTTAGAACATGCCGAAGGCCCTATGGGCTTTTCTAACTTAGATAAAGTTGGCGTTCTTACAGAAGGTTATGATCAAATAGGGACTATGATTACATGGTACAATAATCCTTATTATGTTACTCATTTTGAACAATTAGGTTTTCAAATTGAGAAAGAATATATCGAAAGCATTTTCCCTTTTTCAAATGTAAAGCCTGAATTTTTCCTGAAAGCTCAGGAATTAATCAAAAAGCGTTACGGACTTAGAGCATTAACTTTCACGAAAACAAAAGACATAATGCCGCACGTGGATAAAATGTTTGATTTGTTTAATGAATCTTATGCTAAACTGGCTTCTTTCGTAGCTATTTCAGATGTTCAAAAAGAATATTTTAAAAAGAAATACATTAGCTTTATCAATCCTGAATATATAAAGTTTGTAGTAGATAAAGAGGATAATTTAATTGCTTTTAGTATTGTAATGCCAAGTTTTTCAGAAGCATTACAAAAAGCTAAAGGAAAACTTTTTCCGTTTGGTTTTCTCCATCTTTTAAAGGCAAGAAAGAAAAGTAAAGATGTTGTTTTTTATCTTATCGGAGTTCATCCCGATTATCAAAATAAAGGCGTTACAGCGATTATTTTTGATGAATATTTTAAAACTTTTTCTGAAAAAGGAATTCAAAATTGCATCAGAACGCCTGAATTAGCTGAAAACACAGCGATTCATTTGCTTTGGAAAAACTTTGATCCGAAAATTCACTGTCAGAGAAAGACTTATTTGAAGTATTTATAAGTTTTCAGTCGCAGTTTTCAGTTTTCATAAATGAAAAAACTCAGTATAATATTGGCGTTATTAATTTCACTTTCATTTACAAAAGATGACAGCGATATTTTATATCAAAATTATGTTAGAGCAATAAATAACGGCGGTACTTTTCAATTTTTCTTGGTAGTTAAGATAAAAAATCTGAATACTAATAAAGTTAGAGAAATCTGCACTAAAGCCAATTTTCTGCAAGGAGCAATACATAGAGAATATAATATTGACTATGATGAAAGAGGAATAATTAAAGCCTATCAAACCGCTATAAAAAACAAGAATAGGTATTTTGAATTCAAGAATGACAGCGCAATAGCAAACCTTGCAATTGAAGATTATTCTGAAAATGATTTAAAGAAATTGCAATCAAGAATTAATTTTAATTTGCTAACTCAAAAAATTAAGAAGAATCAAAAATGGTCTTCATATCTTGATCACAAAGAATTAAAAATGTATGCACATGCTTTATTTAACCTGGGAATATTAACTGGCGAAAATAGTTGTTTTGGAGGTACGTTGATTTATGTAAGTCCAAAGAGTAATTAACTTTTTAAAATAAAACATAAAAAAATCCATTCGCCCCCAAAACGAATGGATTTTTTACTTTAATAACAATTCATTAATCCACTTTGCAATCTACTTTGGTCAGCGCATTTTTCTGATCAAATTTTAGTTTTGTTTTATCTTTAAATGATACTTTGTCATTAGCTTGTACAACATCTCCGTACCCTTCAATAAGAGTTCCGTCTTTTTGTAAAAAAACAACTTCTCGTACTGATGAAGTCCCTTCAGAATTAAAAGTGTAATCGGCAACTATAGTATCGCCTTTCATATTTCCAATCAGTGTTCCTTCATTTTTATCTTTTCCTATCAGGTTATAGCTTAATTTTCCATTTACTTCCTGATGTGAGTTTACATTAAAACTAAGTTCAATTACGCTTCCATTTGCTCTCCATGCATAACATTGATCTCCTGCTGGTTCTACAATTTCAGCCTCTTTTGGCGGGCTTGGTGTAATTTGTACTGGCTCTGTAGTAGTCGTTTCTTTTTTACAGGAAATAAGAACTGTCAAAATAAGGGTTGCTATTGCTAATACTTTTTTCATAATGCTGAGTTTTTTATTTTGTGATTTATGAATTAAAGTTACTTTAAATAAAAAAAATCCATTCGTATAACAAATGGATTTTTTTACATAATTTCCACTTAAGGAAATCTATTTTTAAATTAATTACGAAACGTCAACTGTTGTGCGTTCTGCAATTTCTTTATAAGTTCCGTTAACTAATTTCTCGCGAATTGCTTCAAAAGCCGTTAAAGTTTCTTCAATATCTGATAAAGTATGAGAAGCTGTCGGGATCATTCTTAATAAAATAATTCCTTTTGGAATAACCGGATAAACAACAATAGAAAGGAAAATACCGTAGTTTTCTCTTAAATCGTTTACCATTACCATTGCTTCAGGAATACTTCCTTCTAAGTAAACCGGAGTAATACAAGTATTAGTATCTCCAATATTGAATCCTTTTTCTTTAAGACCGCTTTGTAATGCATTTACATTTTCCCAAAGCTTATCTTTAATAGAAGATGAATTACGCAATAATTCTAAACGTTTCAAAGAACCAATTGTCTGGATCATTGGTAACGCTTTAGCAAACATTTGCGAACGTAAGTTGTATTTTAAGTAATCAATAACTGTTTTATCTGCAGCTACAAAAGCTCCAATATTTGCCATTGATTTTGCAAAAGTCGAGAAGTAAACATCAATATCGTCCTGAACTCCCTGCTCCTCACCTGCTCCGGCACCTGTTTTACCAAGTGTACCAAAACCGTGTGCATCATCAACTAATAAACGGAAATTGTATTTTTGCTTCATAGCAACAATTTCTTTCAGTTTACCTTGTTGTCCGCGCATTCCAAAAACACCTTCGGTAATAAATAAAATACCTCCGCCTGTTTCTTCGGCCATTTTAGTAGCACGCTGCAGGTTTTTCTCCATACTTTCAAGATCATTGTGTTTGTAAGTAAAACGTTTACCCATGTGCAAACGAACACCATCAATAATACAAGCATGTGAATCTACATCATAAACAATGATATCATTTTTTGTAACCAAGGCATCAATAATAGATACCATTCCCTGATAACCAAAATTCAATAAATAAGCAGATTCTTTCATAACGAAAGAAGCCAGTTCATTTTCTAATTGCTCATGATAAGTTGTGTGTCCAGACATCATACGAGCTCCCATAGGGTATGCAGCGCCATATTGAGCCGCAGCATCCGTATCTGCTTTACGAACTTCAGGATGATTAGCTAATCCTAAATAATCATTTAAACTCCAGTTTAAAATATTTTTTCCATGAAACGTCATTCTAGGACCCAACTCTCCTTCTAACTTTGGGAAAACGTAATAACCTTCTGCCTGAGAAGCCCATTTTCCTAAAGGTCCTTTATTGTCCTGAATTCTTTCGAATAAATCTTTTACCATAAATATATTTTGAAGTAATAATTTTATTTATACAGGTCGCAAAAATAATGATTATTATTCTAAAATGGAGTTGAGCATTTGTTTTTATTAAAAAAATATCAAAATATTAATTTACAAAAAATTTACACATACTTAAAGAATTGAATTTAAAACAGTTAACTGTAATAAAAGTGTACACAATAATTTAATATAAAGGTTTTATTAGTAAGTATTTCATGACTTTTATCATGATAAAAGACAAAATAGTCTTTTATTTTTACTCCTGATTTAAAACTAAATAAAACCAAAACCTTATGAAAAAGAAAAATGACATTTCGATTAAAATGAACATGTTGTTATGCTTACTTTTTACGATTTTATTAGGAAGTTGTAAAAAAGAAGAATCAGTAAACTATACTGATATAATGACCGAAGGAGAAATGAATGCTGAACTTACAGCCCCTCCAATGGTACCGAAACCTGTAGGAAACAGAACTGCCATGAAACTTAAATTAAACATGGAAATCAAAGAGCAGGAAGGCACAATGACTGATGGTGTAAAATATACGTATTGGACATTTGGAGGCTCTGTACCGGGAAGTTTCATTAGAACACGTGTGGGAGATGAAGTAGAATTTCATTTAAAAAACCATCCGGATAATAAATTGCCGCACAATATTGATTTACATGCCGTAACCGGACCTGGCGGCGGGGCGACTTCTTCGCTTGTTGCTCCCGGACATGAAAAAGTTTTCAGCTTTAAGGTGATCAATCCGGGACTGTATGTATATCATTGTGCAACAGCTCCTGTTGGAATGCACATTGCAAATGGTATGTATGGTTTGATTTTGGTTGAACCAGAAGGCGGACTTCCTCCTGTTGACAAGGAATATTATGTAATGCAGGGTGATTTTTATACGCAGGGCGAATATGGCGCAAAAGGCCTGCAGCCATTTGATATGAATAAAGCCGTAAAAGAAACTCCTGATTATGTTGTATTTAATGGAAAAGTAGGTTCGCTGACAAACGGAAACGAATTAACTGCAAAAGTGGGAGAAACGGTACGTTTGTTTGTTGGGAACGGAGGTCCAAACTTAGTATCGTCTTTTCATGTTATTGGAGAAATATTTGACCATGTTCATGTCGATGGCGGAACCGTAATTAATAAAAATGTGCAAACCACTTTAATTCCGGCCGGCGGTGCTGCAATTGTTGATTTTAAAGTAGAAACTCCGGGAACTTTTATTCTGGTTGACCATTCTATTTTTAGAGCCTTTAATAAAGGAGCTTTAGGAATGTTGAAAGTAGAAGGAAAAGAAAATAAAAACATTTATTCTGGAACGATTCAGGAAGGAATTTATCTGCCAGAAGGCGGAACTATCCAAAAAATGCCTGAAAATGCAACTGCAAAAACTGCAACACCTAAACGAACTGCCGAAGAGAGAATCAAAATTGGAAAACAAATTTTTGGCACTACTTGTTTTGCTTGTCATCAATCTGAAGGGCAGGGAATTCCAAATACTTTTCCTCCTCTTGCAAAATCAGATTATTTAAATGCTGATTCTAAACGTGCGATTAAAACAATTTTACACGGTTTAACCGGAGAAGTAAGCGTAAACGGAAAAAAATACAACAATGTAATGCCGGCTCAAAATTTATCTGACGATGAAATAGCTAATGTGCTTACGTATATCTATAACAGCTGGGGAAATAACAAAACAGAAGTTACTCCGGAAATGGTAAAAGCACTGCGATAACAATCAAAAACAAAGCATGAAAAAATTTATTTTCATTCTTACCTTTTTCCTGATGTTTACAGGCGTAACAATAGCGCAGGAAATTGGAATGGCTCTGATAAAAGAGGGACGTTTTGTTCCTCTTTACGGAGCCTCATCTAAAAAACCTGTATTTGTAAACTCTTTTTATTTAGACATTTATCCTGTTACCAATGCTGAATTTTTGAGTTTCATCAAAAAAAATCCAACGTACAGTAAATCGAAAATTAAGGGAATTTTTGCCGATAAAACCTATTTGTCGTATTGGGAAAATGATTTTGATTTTGGCAGTTCAAAACCAAATTCGCCCATAACTGCTGTTTCCTGGTTTGCAGCAAAAAAATACTGCGAATGTCAGGGAAAACGTCTACCTACAATGGATGAATGGGAATATGCAGCAATGGCCGATGCAAAAACAGTGGATGCCAGAACCAAAAAAGAATTCAATAATTACATTTTATCCTGGTACGAAAAGTCGAAAACGTATGAAAATGAAGTAGGAAAAACGTTTAGAAATTATTGGGGAGTTTACGATATGCATGGTTTGGTTTGGGAATGGACTTCTGACTTTAACAGCATTTTTTTATCCGGAGAATCGAGAAAGGATAAAAGCAGCGACAAGAATTTATTCTGTGGAAGCGCTTCTGTAAACGCATCCGATTTAATGGATTATGCGGCATTTATGCGTTACGCTTTCAGAGGAAGTCTTAAAGCGCAATATTCAACCCGAAATCTTGGTTTTAGATGCGCCAGTTCAACAAAACCAAAAGTTAATCTTTAAATTAATTTCAATGAAAAAAACAATAATTGCGGTTTTTATTCTGCTGGTTTCTTTGCAGAGCTGTAAAGAAAATAAAAAGGATACTGCAGTAACAAAAAAGGAAATAACTGATTTATCCATCTATAATCTTCCTTCAAAATGGACAACTCAAAACGGAAACGATATTGAATTAAAAAGCCTGAGAGGAAATGTGCTGGTTATGGTAATGATTTACACAAGTTGTAAAGCCGCCTGCCCCAGATTAGTTGCAGACATGCGCGATATTGAAGCAAAACTCAATAAAAACACCAAAAAGAATGTAAAACTTATTTTAGTAAGTATTGATCCTAAAACCGATACGCCCGAAAGATTAAAAACTTTTGCAATTGCTAATAAAATGAATCAGGAAACGTGGCTTTTTCTTCGTTCATCTGAAGAAAACACACGCGAATTTGCAGCAGTTTTGGCTGTCAATTATAAACAAATATCTCCTGTAGATTTTTCGCATTCTAATATTATAAGCGTTTTTAATACCGAAGGAGAATTAGTTTTTCAGCAGGAAGGTTTAGGTGTAAACAATGAAAAAACAATTGAAACTATAAATAAAGAAGCAGAGAAGATTTAAAATTTTGAATAGGTTGATTAGTGAAAAAACAAGGGAAGATTTTAGGAATGGATCGACTCTTGTTTTTTGTTTATAGCAGATGCCGTAATCAATATTAATCCTAAAACAAGCAATAAACTAAAACCAAATATATTTTGATAATAACCTAGAATTGTTCCTTTATTGAAAAGGAAAAATCCTCCTTGTAAAAACAATAAAACTTCTGTCCCAACATATCCAAAAATAAAACATTTCACTCCCATTTTTAAAGATAAAGAATCACTTGAAAGCATTTTATTCTGAAGTAATATTCCAAACACAAATCCAGTAATAATTCCTAAACTGCTTAAATGAATAAATCCAATTACAAAATTCCTGACTTTGTGTGAAATTGTTGCAATATTTGGGAAAATAATCAACAATTGAATTCCTATTTTTAAGAATAAAGAGCATAATGCTAAACCGTAAAACTTTTTAGCCTCTTTATTTAAATTAGCTTTAAAATCGCTTATTTGAGGCCTGAGCATTTTATAGAAATAAATAAAAGCTGTTAGCTGCAATACAACTCCAAAGGTATTTATCCACCTTAAAACATTGCTCTCAACAAACCAGCGTATGGGAAATGAAACCGTTAAAATTGTTGAAACAATCAAAATAATATAGAATTTTCTAAAGTCGGTTTCATCAATTTTATGATGAAATTGTTTTAAAAACAAAGCTAAAACCGCCAATAAAAACCAACCGTTAAACTGAAAATGCAGAAAAAATTGAATCGCAATTTGATAAAAGGCGCTTTGTTTTCCTAATGTACTTACTGCCGGACCCAAACACCAAACTCCTAAAGTAGAAAAAACCATAAATAAAACAGAAACACTTAAAAGTCTTTGTGAAGACGTTTTTTGTTTTGGAAGATCTTTCCAAATTAATCGGCAGAAAAGATAACTCAGCAAAATGTGCATTGTCGAAAATGCAATAGAAAAGAGCCCATAACCCTGAAAAGGAAAAGCAAGCATCATTCCTGTTACAGAAAGTTCTGTTAACCAAAACAATCTGTTATATACAGGTTTCCGGCTTTTTTCTTTCGGAATAAAAAAATGAATTACCAAGACATAAATAATCATGTAAACCCAGCCCAGCATAGCAACATGAGAATGCACATGAAGTATAAAACTGTAGTTTATAAAATTTAAAGGAAAAAGAAACATAAACCGCATTAATAACCCAAATGTGCAGGCTATTAAAAAATTAAAGAAACAACAGATTATCCAGGTTTTTTGAAAATTCATAATATGCTTTTTTTTAAAACACACAGAAACATAGATTTTAAAAGAATGTAAAAAGATATTTTTAAAAATCTAGATTTTTACACATAGCTATGTTTGTTAATGCAAGTGAAACGCCTTTTTTAAGTTTACAATAATCTATGTTTCTATGTGTTTAATTTTTTTAAATTCACTCTAATAAAAAACACCGATAATACTCCATAACTGGAATTTATCAGTGTTTTTCTCTAGTTAAAATTATAGTTAAGCAAATTCCTCTTCCAGCGCAACTGCTTTTGGAAACAAAATATTATTCTCTAAATGAATGTGTTTATGTAAATCTTCTTCAAACTCATTAAGCATTGCATAAGTCACTTTATAAGTTGTACATGCATCAGCCGGAGGCGTATAATTATTAGTCAACTCAGCAATTTCTCTAAAACGATCGCCTTCATTTTCATGTTCGTGCATCATCATGGCGATTGGATTTGAAACCGTTCCGAAAGAAGGCTGCGATAAAACTCCGTTAGCCTCTTTCGTTTTTACCATTCTTTTTACAAAAGGAAATAAAACCAGTTCTTCCTTTTTCATGTGCTGCGCCAACTCTCCTGCACATCCAATAAACAATTCATTTATTTTAAATAATTCAGGATGATTTGAACCATGAACACTGCATAATTTATCTAGAAAACTCAGCAAAACTTGTGTTTTATCTTCCACATAACGGTGATGCGTTTTTTCTATATAATCAACTAATAAATCTAAAGGCCAGGAATTAAAATCGATGCCGTTGCTATTTTCAGACTGCAAAACATCATAAATACTTTGAAGCAGCGCATCAGAATTAATTTCTTCCTTTTCACAAACTTCAGAAACGGTTCTGTTTCCTTTACAGCAAAAATCTATTTTATATTTAGAAAATACAGCCGCAGTTCTATAATCCTGAGCCACAAATGACCCGATTGTTTTGTTTTTTAAATTTTCCATTTTTCGTAAAAATTAATATTAATATATTTCTATTTTTAATAAAAGACAAAATTATCCTTTATTGATATTTAAAAAAACTCCAAACCAAAATCAGACTTAGAGTTTTATGATTTATTCTACAATTAATACACCTTTCATCATAGCCACGTGACCAGGAAAAGTACATAAAAAGTTATATGTTCCTTTTTTATCAATTGTAAATTCGATAGTATCTTCTTCACCCCCGCCCAATAATTTTGTGTGGGCAACGATTGAAGCTTTTTCAGAAACCGGAATATAATCTGTAGCTTTTGCTTCGATCGCTTTTGCAGCAAAAGCACTTTCATCTGTTCCTTGCTGAAGGATTACCAAGTTATGCCCCATTGCTTCTTTTGGAATTTTACCAACGTGTTTTAAAGTAAGTTTGATCGGTTTTCCGGCAACTGCTTTTAGTTCGGTTTTATTAAACTGCATTTGGTCATTTCCTTCAATAACCAAAACATTTTCAACGCCTGCTTCAGGCTTTACACCTTCATCTGATGTTGTTTCATTTATTTCTGTCGATTCGTCAGCAGGAGCTGCTTCTTTCTTTCCGCAAGAAGTTAGTGCTAAAAATCCCATTAGCATTACCATCGAAATTGTGACTTTTTTATTCATTACTGTAAATTTAAATTATAATATTTATTCGGTTTTATTGAAAATTTTTAAATAATAATCTCCAGCATTTACGCCAAGTGCCAGCTCTTCTAAAGTAGTATTAGTAAGCATTGCCAAAAGCAGCTCGCGTATTTTTTTAAATTGATTGTGCACAGGGCAAGGATGAATTTCTGAACATTCTTTCAGGCCAATTCCGCAGCCTTTATAAATCGTATTGCCGTCAATCGCATCCACAATTTGAATTAATTTTATTGATTTTAATGCTTCTTTCGAAACCTCAAAACCTCCTCCTACTCCTTTTGCTGAATAGATGATTCCGGCTTTGGTTAAAATCTGCATAATTTTGGCTGTAAAAGGTTCCGGCGAATCAATTTCTTTGGCAACATCTTTTATTCCAACCCTAACTCCTTCTGAAGATTTGGTTGCTATAAAAATAGAAGCCCTGATTCCGTACTCACATGCTTTTGAAAACATATACTGATTGATTAATTTCTTACAAATATATTTAAATCCTCTATAAAAGACAAATTTATCCTTAATTAATTTTTATAACAGAAACCTTATTTATAACCAAAATAATTAACACGGTCAAAAACACTTATTCACCAACAAATTCACCTAAAAACGAATTTTAATTTTAACTTTGATTGTACTTAATTTCTAATATCTAAAAAATGCCTGTAAGCAACTCAAAAGAATTAAAGTTAGCTGTTCTTATTGACGCCGATAATGTGCCCTACAGCAATGTAAAAGGGATGATGGAAGAAATTGCAAAGTTTGGAACACCTACAACAAAACGTATTTATGCAGACTGGACCAAGCCAAATGCAAACGGATGGAAAGCAGTTTTATTAGAGCATGCCATTACTCCCATTCAGCAATATAGTTATACGGTTGGGAAAAATTCTTCAGATTCGGCATTGATTATCGATGCAATGGATTTGCTTTATTCGGGAAAATTAGATGGTTTTTGCATTGTTTCCAGCGACAGCGATTTTACCCGTCTGGCGATTCGACTTCGTGAATCTGGGATGAAAGTAATTGGCATTGGTGAAAAGAAAACCCCAAGTTCTTTTATCGTTGCCTGCGACAGGTTTATTTATATTGAGGTTCTGGACGGTGCCATTCAAAAGAAAAAACCAAAAGCAACCGCAGCAGATACCAAAAAACCTGTAGAAAAACCTGCTGAGAAAGCACTTCACAAAGTTGACAAACAAACCATTGAACTTATTGAAGCTACAATTGAAGATATTGAAGATGATGACGGCTGGGCATTTCTTGGCGATGTGGGCAATTTGATTGTAAAGAAAAAACCAGAATTTGACCCAAGGAATTATGGTTATTCTAAGCTTACGCCAATGCTGAAATCATTAACGGATATTCTGGAAATCGACGAAAGAGAATCGGATAAAAAAGGCATTAAACACGTCTATGTTCGATTACGGTACAACTAATTAAATTATTACCTTATTACTATTATTATTTAAACATGAGAAAAAAATTCTTTATTTACGGATTCTTATTGTTTCTAATTGTTCTTGCAATTTATCATTATACAGGTCGAGGTTATCTACTTGTTTTTATTATCCCAATTTTATTGATTATTGGAGCTTATAATGCTTCTCAAAAAAAGCATGCTATTTTAAGGAACTTTCCGGTTTTGGGTTATTTCAGGTATTTATTTGAAATGATTGCCCCGGAAATTCAGCAGTATTTCATCGAAAGATCTACAGATGGAAAACCTTTTTCACGAAACCAGCGCTCACTTGTTTATCAAAGAGCCAAAAATATTGATTCGAGTACGCCTTTTGGAACTCAGCAAAATTTAAATACGGAAACTTATGAAGGTATAAAGCATTCTATCTTTCCGGCAAAAGTAAATGAAGAATTACCGCGTGTTTTAGTGGGCGGAAAAGACTGTAAACAACCTTATTTAGCTTCATTATTTAATGTTTCTGCAATGAGTTTTGGTTCGCTGAGCGAAAATGCGGTGCGTGCCATAAATATTGGTGCTAAAAAAGGAAACTTTTACCAAAATACAGGTGAAGGTGGTTTAACTGAATTTCATCTTGCCGGCGGCGGAGATATTACGTGGCAGATAGGAACCGGATATTTTGGATGCCGCGATGCCGAAGGAAATTTCAGTCCTGAAAAATTCTCGGAAAAAGCCAATCTTCCAAACGTTAAAATGATTGAAATTAAACTTTCGCAAGGCGCAAAACCAGGACATGGCGGTGTGCTTCCGGCGGCAAAAAATACAGAGCAAATTGCTAAGATTAGAGGTGTTGAACCGCACACAATGATTCTTTCTCCTCCCGGACATCATGCTTTCTCTGATTCTAAAGGACTTTTGCATTTTGTGAAACAATTACGTGATTTATCAAATGGAAAACCTATTGGTTTTAAATTATGTATAGGAAACACGGCTGAATTTGAAGCAATATGCCACGAAATGATCGCCGAAGATATTTACCCGGATTTCATTACTGTTGATGGTGCCGAAGGTGGAACCGGAGCTGCTCCGTTAGAATTTGCAGATGGTGTTGGAATGCCTTTTGAACCGGCTCTTATTTTCGTAAACAAAACATTAATTGGTTTAAATATTCGCGACAAAATACGCATTATAGGAAGTGGAAAAATTATTTCAGGATATTCAATCCTGCACGCCGTTGCTTTAGGCGCAGATATGTGTAACAGCGCGCGTGGTTTTATGTTCTCTTTAGGCTGTATTCAGGCATTACGCTGTCATAATAACGAATGTCCAACGGGAGTTGCGACTCAAAATAAAATGCTGATGAAAGGTTTGGTTGTAACCGATAAATCAGATCGTGTTTATCATTTTCATAAAAACACACTTCATTCTGCAAACGAACTTTTGGCTGCTGCCGGAAAAACATCTTTTGCAGATGTAGATATTAATATCTTTATGCGTGGTGATGAATTTACAAATCTATCAGAATTGTATTTCCCTGATAATTTGACAAACGTTACCAAACGTAATTAAAACAAAAAGCCTCTTTGAGTTTTCAAAGAGGCTTTTTAATTTTAAGAAGTTTATTTCTTTTCTTTCATATTTTGAGAAAAGAATTCAATAGCGCGTCCTTTTAATTTATCAAGAGGAAGTTTACTGCTTTCGAATTCGTAGAAATTAAGGTATCCGTCATTTTTAAAACATAAAGCATAACCATTATATCTTTTATTTTCTTTGGTTATTTTGTATGATATTGCCTTAACGTCTCCAATAGTGTTTTCTACTTTAAACTTTTGCAGATTATCGCTGTTTTTTAAGGTTTTAAAACTTGGTTCTATTTCTGCTTTAGATTCAAAATCGTGAATAAAAACATTTAGATTATCCGGCGATTTAAATGCCATTCTCAACGAATCATCGTGTTTGTTTTGAAGATAAAAATCCTTTGGTATTTTTATCTGAGTATCTAATGCAATGTATATTAGTGAATCTTTTTCGAGTTTTTGAATACCGTAATTATCTTTTTGCAAAGCCGACAAACTGTCTAAAGTTTCATAATTAGAATATAATATAGCATTTGACATTTTCCTTTGCATTTCCTGATGCTGTCTAAAATTCTCTTTCATGGCTTCCTGAGAATTTCGAAAACTTTCCATTACAGGATCATTTTCATAACGGGGTTTATTCATGTTGGAACAAGTATACAACAATCTTCCGCCCAAAATTATAACCGATAATATACTTAATACGGTTCGCCAGGTTGATCTGTCATCCATGATTATTTCAGGTCTTTTTCAGTCAAAATAATATCGTTTACCAGATTTCCTTTAGCATCCTGATACAGATATTTAATTGTTGTAATGTTATAACGTTGTATAGACCCCAGAATAGTTTTTAAATCACTGCTTCTTAAAATACTTTCTTTCATTAAAACCTTTGCTCCTTCTCCTTTAAGCAATTCAGAATATTTTTTTGGCACTTCAATTTTATAAACCAGTTCATTTTTATCGCTAATTTCAATTTTTATGATTTTTGTTCCGTCTTCATTAACAATTGGCATATTTTGGTTCATAATGGCCAGCATTTGCTGCATTTCTGGATTCATACCAGAACTTGAAAGTTCTTTTCTGTCTACAGCAGGAGTGTTATTTTTGCTTAAAATTTTATTTAACTCCTTTTCATCTACTTTTAATTCAGCAAGTATGGTACTGTTATTGGCCAAAAAGAACATTTCAAACGTTACTCCTTCTCTAATTAGTTCCATTGAAGCTCTATCACTTTTCAGCATTTCACCAAGCAAGGCTGGAAACATTTGGTTGTAAATAGATTTACTGGATTCGTTTTGTTCTAAATTAGTATCAATTCTTATTTCGACTTTATTTTCATTTAAAAATGCTTTTGCACTTGCACTGCTGATAATATCATTATGAAAAAGTGCACTTGAATTATTAAACGTATTAACGTATTCCTGAATTTTTTGCTTGGTATTTTTACAGCTTACTAAAAACAAAGCAATAGCAATCGTGCATGAGATTTGGGTAATTTTTTTGATCATAGTTTTATAGGTTTTATTAGGTAGACTTTTACACAAACATAACTTAATGTTAGAATTAATGCAATAAGAATTATCATTCTTAACGAAAAGAAAATAGCCTCCCTGATTTACAAAGAGGCTATTTTCAATACTTTAATTTTAACTTAAAGTTTGGCTGTTTCTTTATTTCCTTCTGCAGTTCCTTCTAAAACTGCTAATTCTTCTTTATCAACTGTTCTTTTAGCTAAAATAATATTATTATAGGCCAAAAAGTAAACATCAAACTTTACACCTTCGCCTATTAACTCTGTAGAAATTTGATCATTCTTAATCATTTCTTTTAGCAAATCCGGAAATGAATCGGCTGCAGCCTGCTTATTGGCTTCATCACCTTCTAAGTTGGTTTCAATTCTAATTTCAATTTTATTATCATTTAAAAACGCTTTCGCAGAAGTACTGGTAATCCCGTTACCTTTTATGGAAGATGAGTTGTTGTAGGTACTTACATGTTCCTGTATTTTTTGCTTGGTATTTTTACAACTTACCAGCAATAATGCAATAGCAAAAGCAAATGCGATTTGGGTAATTTTTTTCATAATTTTTTAGGTTTTTGGTTTATTTTTAACTCAAACATAATGAAATTATAACACAAAAACAAAATGAAGTCACAAAAGTTTAAAATGTAACTATTTAACTACAAATAGATTACAGTAACGAAAGAATGAAAAGAATTAACTTAATAACTAAAAAAAAATCCTCTTTAAAATTGTTTAAAGAGGATTTGATAAATGTTATAATCTGAATATTATTTTAGTAATTCAGCCAAAGATTCTTTGTTGATTATTTGTTTTACAAAAACCGTATTATCATCGGCTAAAAAATAAGCATCAAACTGAATACCTTCTTCAACCAGTTCTTTAGGAATTTGATCTTTATTGATCATTTCTTTCAACAGTTTTGGAAACGATGATTCTGCTTTTGCTTTATTAGCTGCATTTTGCTCTAAATTAGTTTCAAACCGCAATTCGATTTTATCATCATTAATATATCCTCTTGCCGTTGTAAGTGTAACATCTTCAGCCTTAAAATTGGCAGCTGTACTATTATAAGTTGTTACATATTCCTGAAGTTTTTGTTTTGCGTTTTTACAGCTTATAAGCGTCAAAACCATCATAACGACACATAAAATCTGGCTTACTTTCCTAATCATAATTTAAAATTTTTATTTCAGTTTTTGAAGTCTTAAAAGTGCTTCAAGATAGTAATAATCTGCGTAATTTATAGAGCAGTCAATTTCGCTTCCGGCAGGTTTATGACCTGTTGAGTGCAATAAAAATGCTGAATTAACATCGTGGCTTTGGTAATTATCTGAAAGCGACACAATCATTTTTTTAGATTTTGTCAAATATTCGTTTTTCAGCGTTTTATCTTTCGTATAAGAACTCAACTCTAAAAGTGCCGAAGAAACAATTGCTGCCGCAGAAGCATCTCTGGGAGCATTTGGAATATCTGGCGCATTAAAATCCCAATACGGAACTAAATCTTCTGTTGTTAATTTATCCAGATAAACACGAGCTAGTTTATGAGCAAAATCAAGGAATTTAGGATCTTTTGTTTCTCTGTAAGTCATTGTAAAACCGTAAATCGCCCACGCTTGTCCGCGTGCCCACATACTGTCGTCACTATATCCCTGAGCCGTTCTACCTTTTATTTTCTTGCCGGTTTCATAATCATAAATAATAACGTGATAAGAAGTATTATCTGGTCTGAAATGATTTGCCATTGTTGTTTCGGCATGTTTTACTGCAATGTCGTACAGCTTTTTATTTCCGCCGTTTTTAGAAGCCCAAAACAACAATTCTAAATTCATCATATTATCGATAATGGTATTGTGTCCGCCCATTTTATTGTGAGGCCAAGATTGAATTGTTCCTACTTTTGGATTAAAAAGTGTTGCCAGAGTATCGGCTGTTTTTAGAATGATTTCTTTATATGCTGCGTTTTTAGTCAATCTGTATCCGTTTCCGAAACTATTAAAAATCTGAAAACCTAAATCATGGTCAGCAGCTTTACTAACCGACAAAGGCGTTAAAAAGCGGCTAAATTTATCCGCTTCTTTTTCCCATTTTTTATCTTTTGTTGCTTCGTATAAAAACCACAATTCTCCAGGCCAGAATCCGCTTGTCCAGTCTTTGCAATTTACAAATTTCCAGTCTTTGCTTCCATTCGGAACCGTTCTTGGTGAAGTCCCGTCATCCGGAATCACTTTTAATGTTTTTGAAGCCTGCTCTGCACAATACTCCAATTGTTTTTTAACGTTAAACGAATTGTCTTTTTGAGAATAACCCTGATTTCCAACAAGTAATAAAGCGGTAATCAGAGCGAAAAATTTTGCATTCATGTGGTTATTTTTAAATAGATAGTTTTTAGAACTGATAAATTTATGAAATAAAGTAAACTTATTTTAGTCTTTGTATTTTTCGATGCCTAAAAATGTACTTTTTTGTCATTGCGAGGAAGGAAGCAATCGCACCAAGCTGGACGTAATGGCACGCAGATGACGCAGATTTAAACAGATTTATTTTGTTTTTATTGATTGACTTGCGATGTATAATATACCGTAAACATGAAGTTTGTCATTCCGAGGAACGAGGAATCGCACTAGAGAATCGACAAAGATTGGCTACTTGCTGTTGCGGAGTTACTTATGCGATTCCTCCTCTGTCGGAATGACAAAACAGCGAGAATAAATCTGTTTAAATCTGCGTCATCTGCGTGCCATTAAATCCAGCTTTTTAAGATTTGACCTATATTTGCTCCCAACCAAGCCTATTAAAACTTTGAAAAAATCCAGAATACAATATTTCATTTTATTTCTCTGCACTATTATTCTCGGAATCCTTTCAAGAAAAATCCACTTTATTCCTTTATGGATTGGCGATGCTCTTTATGCGGTTATGATTTATTTTTTGGTTAGAATATTTCTTCCGGCTAAAAGAGCTTTTATAGTCGCTTTATTTTCTCTTTTACTATGTTACTGCATTGAGTTTTTACAGCTTTATCAGGCAGAATGGATTATTGAACTTCGAAAAACACTTTTTGGAAGATATGTTTTAGGACAAGGTTTTCTTTGGTCAGATATTTTAGCTTATACTTTTGGAATCGCTTTTGTTTTTCTTATCGAAAAAATAACTCTGAATCGTATTAATCAAAAGTCTGCGTGATTTTTTCAATATTTAAACTGTTTGCCATTGCCATAAATATTTGGTAATATGCTCCTTTATTATCGTACAATTCGTCGTGTGTTCCTTTTTCGACGCATCTTCCTTTTTCTAAAACAATAATATTTGAAGCATCAATAATTTGAGAAATACTGTGCGATATAATAATCACAGTTCTGTCTTTTTTAATCGCGTCTAAAGACTTTTTAATTTGTTCTGTTGCAATTGCGTCTAAACTCGCTGTAGGTTCATCCAGAAAAATTATAGGCGGGTTTTTCAGAAAAAGTCTGGCAATAGCAATTCGCTGCTGTTGTCCGCCGGAAAGCAAATGCGCATCAGAATCATAGCCTTTTGGCAATTGTATAATTTGTTCATGAATGTAGGCTTGCTTTGCAGCTTCAATAATTTCAGATTCTGAAGCTTCGGGATTTCCGTATAAAATATTTTCTCCAATTGTACCTTTAAAAATGTGATTTTTCTGAAGAACTAATCCAATATTTTTACGCAGAAAATCGGTATCATAATCCACTAAATCAATTCCATCCAAAAATATTTGTCCGGATGAAGGCAGATAAAATTTATCCAGTAAATTAATAATCGTGCTTTTTCCGGCTCCACTTAATCCAACTAGAGCTGTTGTTTCATTCGGTTTAACCGTAAAATTAATATCGTAAAGTGCCTGAGTTCCGTTTGGATAAACAAAATCTACATTTTTTACTTCAATCAATCCGGTAATTTTTTCCGGAATATAAGTTCCGCTGGTTTCTATTTCCTGATCTGATTCTAAAATATCAAAAAATCCTTCGGAATAAATTAAGGCATCATTTACTTCATCATAAATTCGGTGCAATTGTCTAATTGGCGACGAAACATTATTAAACAACATAATATGAAACATGATCGCACCAATTGTCATTTGATTATTCAAAACAAAATAAGCGGTCAAAATGATGATAATCACCACTCCTATTTGTTCAACGAAGCTTTTTATGCTTTCAAAAATAAAACTGGTTTTTCTGGTTGCCAGCTGATTTTCGGTCATTTCATATTGAATCTTTTCATGACGATCTGCTTCAGTCGATTCGCGAACGAAAGATTTAATAACGGTTATGGATTCAATTAAACTAATGATTCCGTTGTTTTTGGTTTCGCGATAATTACGCATTCTTCGTCTGAAACCGCTCAGTTTTGTGGCTTGCAATTGGCTGATATAAAAGTAAATCGGGATAATACATAAACTTACCAAACCCACATAAACATTAGCATAAAACATAATGACCAAAGCCACAAAAGCGTTGGCAAACAATGGCAGAATATCAATAAAGAAATTTTGAACTAATCGTGTTAAACTGCTTATACCGAGATCGATTCTGGTTTGGAGTTTTCCGCTTTCATTTTCATCAGAAGTATAAAACTCCATTCTGTAACTTAGAATTTTTTCTACGATGGTCTGCGAAATATCGCGGGTTATAAAAATTCGGAGTTTTTCTCCATAAAATTTTTGCCCGAATTGTACAATTGAGTTTACTAATTCTTTAGTAAGCAGCACGATACTTATTATCTCTAATAAATGAAATCCTTTTGATAAAGGTTCGTGCGCCACCATTAAATTATTGATAGCATCGACGGTATATTTTAATATTACAGCATTTACCTGTGCTGCAAAAGAACCTAAAAATGTAAGCAGTAAAGTGGCAATTACCATTTTTTTGTACGGTTTTACAAAGGGCATTATTTTTTTATACAGTACAGATAATTGCATTTATTTTTATTTTTTGGTAACTATCAAATATAAGAATTCTAAATTTGTAATTAAAATAGTCTTACTTCTAAATATACAAAATATGAAACTGGTTTTCGCTTCTAATAATTTAAACAAAATCAAGGAAATTCAAAGTATTCTAAACGGATCTATTCAGCTATTAAGCTTGGAAGATATTGGCTGTCACGAAGAAATTCCTGAAACTGCTGATACTATTGAAGGCAACGCCATTTTAAAAGCTAATTATGTTACAGAAAAATATGGCTATGATTGTTTTGCTGATGATACAGGTCTGGAAGTAAAAGCTTTAAACGGTGAACCAGGCGTTTATTCTGCCCGATATGCGGGTGAACAAAAAAATGCCGATGATAATATGAACAAACTTTTGGAGGCTTTAAAAAATGAAGAAAACCGCAGTGCGCAGTTTAAGACCGTTATTGCTTTAAATTTAGAAGGAAAGCAGCATCTTTTTACGGGTTTAGCAAAAGGAAATATTACTTTGGCTAAAGCCGGAAATCATGGTTTTGGATATGATCCAATTTTTCAACCGGAAAATTATAAGGAGACTTTTGCTGAATTATCTTCAGAAATTAAAAATAAAATCAGCCATCGCGCCAAGGCAACTGAGCAACTTATTGATTTCCTGAACACAAGAAAATAATTGTTTGAAATACAACATTTTATTGGGCTAAATTGATATTTCACGACGTATTTTTTTTGATTTCTTTGAAAAATGATTTTACCCCAAACATAACTTTTTGATAATCAAATCATAACAAATCTATAAATCTTAAAATAGCATTAGTTTATCTGAATAATTAACAGTAATTTTGCACCCTATTTTAAAAACACATATGAATAAATTTGAACAATTAGGATTGAATGAATCGTTACTGAAGGCGATTTTAGATCTAGGATTTGAAAATCCGTCAGAGGTACAGGAAAAGGCGATTCCCCTATTATTGGAAAAAGACACAGATATGGTTGCGTTGGCTCAGACAGGGACAGGGAAAACGGCAGCTTTCGGTTTTCCGCTAATTCAAAAAATTGATGCTGACAATAGAAACACACAAGCATTAGTTTTATCGCCAACACGAGAACTTTGTTTACAGATTACCAACGAACTTAAAAACTACTCAAAATACGAAAAAGGTATTAATGTGGTAGCAGTTTACGGCGGGGCTAGTATTACAGAGCAAGCCAGAGAGATTAAAAGAGGCGCACAAATTATTGTGGCTACTCCGGGGAGAATGCAAGACATGATTAACAGAGGTTTAGTAAACATTAAAAATATAGATTACTGTATTCTTGATGAAGCTGATGAGATGTTAAACATGGGATTCTATGAAGACATCGTATCTATTTTATCAGATACTCCAGATCAAAAAAGTACATGGTTGTTCTCTGCAACTATGCCGCAAGAGGTTGCCAGAATTGCAAAACAATTCATGAGCGAACCGGTTGAAATTACTGTTGGAACTAAGAACTCTGGTTCTGCAACAGTTTCTCACGAATTTTACTTAGTAAATGCTCGTGACCGTTACGAAGCTTTAAAACGTTTAGCCGATGCAAATCCAGATATTTTCTCTGTAGTTTTCTGTCGTACTAAAAGAGACACACAAGCTGTAGCTGAAAAATTAATTGAAGATGGATATAGCGCTGCTGCGTTGCATGGAGATTTATCTCAGGCACAACGTGATGGTGTAATGAAATCTTTCCGTGGAAGACAAATTCAGATGCTTGTTGCTACTGACGTTGCTGCACGTGGTATTGACGTTGATAACGTAACGCACGTTGTAAACTACCAATTACCTGATGAAATCGAAACGTACAACCACCGTTCTGGTCGTACTGGTAGAGCTGGAAAATTAGGAACTTCTATTGTAATTGTTACAAAAAGTGAGTTGCGTAAAATTTCTTCTATCGAGAGAATCATCAAACAAAAATTCGAAGAAAAAACTATTCCTTCTGGAATCGAAATCTGTGAAATTCAATTATTACACTTAGCTAATAAAATTAAAGATACTGAGGTTGATCACGAAATTGACAACTATTTACCAGCTATTAACAATGTTCTTGAAGGTTTATCTAAAGAAGAATTGATTAAGAAAATGGTTTCGGTAGAATTTAACCGTTTCATTGCTTACTACAAAAAGAATAGAGATATCTCTACTCAATCTTCTGGAGAAAGACGTGAAAGAAACGATTCTGAGCCAAGAGAATTCAATAACAACGGAGCAGTTCGTTATTTTGTAAATATCGGTTCTAGAGATAATTTCGACTGGATGTCTCTTAAAGATTACTTGAAAGAAACATTAGACTTAGGTCGTGATGACGTTTTCAAAGTGGATGTAAAAGAAGGTTTCTCTTTCTTTAATACTGATCCTGAGCATACTGATAAAGTAATGGATATTTTAAACAACGTTCAGTTAGAAGGACGTCGTATTAATGTTGAAATTTCTAAAAATGACGGCGGAGGAAGACGTGACCACAATAACCGTGGCGGCGGACGTAGTTCTGGCGGACCAAGAAGAGAAGGTTCTGGAGGTTTCGGCCCAAGACGTGAAGGTTCTGGCGGCGGCGGATTTAGAAGCGACAGAAACTCTGCTCCAAGAGAAGGTGGTTTCAGAAGCGACAGAAATTCATCTGCTCCAAAAAGAGAAGGTGGTTTTAGAAGTTCTGCTCCAAGAAACGAAGGTGGTTCTGACAGAGCTCCAAGACGTTCTGAAAGTTTCGGTGATTCACCAAGACCAAGAAGACCAAGAAGAGATTAATACTTTAATATCTTAATACAAAATCCCAAATTCCTGACATAAATGGAATTTGGGATTTTTTTTCATTAAAGAATCTTAACCCGTTGATTATAATTAATTTTAACACATAGAAACATAGACTTAGTACTCTCAAAAAAGGCGTTTCACTTATTTAAAGCAAACATAGAGAGCTATGTGTTAGAAACAAGTTTCTTTTTATATCCTTTTACACATATAAAACCTATGTTTCTATGTGTTAAATGTTTTTTTACGACCAATGGGTAAATTTAATCTCTAGAAATGAGTTTTGTAATCTAAAACAATACAACTCAACCTTCCTGATCCCTTTTTATTTAAACACAAAAAGCAACATTGCTGACTTTGTTAATTTTCTGATAATTATATTCGAAGACTACGAAATATTTAATCTCTATTTACTACTTTTAGTGCTTTAAATCAGGATATGAAATATTTCGCAGTTTTCTTTTTTTTACTATTCTCTGCCATAAGTTTTGCACAAGATGCTGAATCTACAACTCCGCAAAGAGTTTCGGGTTATATTATAAACGATGATAGTAAACAACCTCTTCCAAATGTAAATATCATTAACACCAACAAAGTACGCGGCGCAAAATCTGATGCAAAAGGGTATTTTGAAATTGATGTACAGCCAAATGATACGATTCATTTCTCTCTTTTAGGATTTCAATCTCTTAGAATCAGAGTAACAAATGACTGGATAAAAAATAAAGTAACTCGAATTCAGCTTACTGAAAAAGCAATTGCCCTTGAAGAAGTTGTCATTGCTCCTTTTAATTTAACTGGTTATCTTGAAATTGATTCAAAATTAATTCCAACCAAAGAAAATTATCGTTACAGTATTTCGGGTCTTACACAAGGTTATGAAGCGGGTGAATATTCTCCAAATGCTTTTGGAAAAGTATTGGGTTCTATTTTTAATCCGGCCGATATGCTTTATAATTTCTTTGGAAAAAACAGCCGGGAGCTTAAAAAACTCAAGGACATGAAAAAAGACGATACGATTAGAAATCTTTTAGAGACTAAATACGATCGTGAAACTATTGCCGTTTTATTAGGAATCAGCAAAGATGAAATTCCAGAAATTATGCATCGCTGCAACTATTCTGATGCTTTTATTCAGTCTGCAAATGACTTACAGATTTTAGATGCCATAAGCGGCTGCTATGAACAATATAAAGTATTAAAAAGAAATTAAAATTTCACTTTTACAAAAAACATATGAATCCTCAATTTTTAAAATTGGGGATTTTTTTATGCCTTATGATTTTTTAAAAAGCTATATTTACTATAACAAAACAGTAAAACAAATAAAATCAATACATTATGGCAAAAGGTCAAGATGCTAAAAAAACAGCAAAAAAAGAACCGTTAAAAACGGCTAAAGAAAAGAAAGAAGAAAAAAGAGAGAAGAAAAATTCTCCTAAAAGGGATTAAATTTTCAGTCGCAGTCGCAGTTTTCAGTCTCTAAGAAAACTGAAAACTGTGACTGAATACTGAGACTGTAAACTGAGACTATTTAACCGGAATATTCGAAAGAATTTCTAATACAAATTTCCAATATTTTTGAGCAGATGAAATACTAGCTCTTTCATCTGGAGAGTGTGCTCCGTGAATTGTTGGTCCAAAAGAAATCATATCCATTTCAGGATAATTTGTTCCTAAAATTCCGCATTCTAAACCAGCGTGGCAAGCCACAACTTTTGGCTGTTCCCCATTTTGCTTTTCGTAAATATCTGTTAAAACTTCTAATATTTCAGAGTTTACGTTTGGAGTCCATCCCGGATAAGAACCAGTAAGTTCAACTTCGCATCCTACTAATTCAAAAGCAGAACGCAAAGAATTAGCCAAATCAAATTTTGAAGATTCTACAGAAGAACGCGTTAAACATCCAACCAAAATTTCTCCGTCTTTTACAACTACACGAGCAATATTATTTGAAGTTTCAACCAAATCAGCCATATCAGCGCTCATTTTGTAAACTCCGTTTTGTGCTGCGTAAATCGCTCTGATAATTCCTTCCTGAACACCTAAATCCATTATTTTTTCAGGTAAATCACCTTTTACAATTTCGATAGATAAATTTGGTTCAGTTGTTTTGTATTCTGCTTTGATGTCAGCAATAATTTCCTGCATATCGTAAACATACGCTTCATCAAACATTTGAGAAATAATTACTTTAGCAACACTTTCTCTCGGAATTGCATTTCTAAGACTTCCTCCGTTAATTTCAGAAACCTGTAATCCAAAGTTTTCAAAGCCATCAAATAATAAACGGTTCATGATTTTATTTGCGTTTCCTAAACCTTTATGAATATCCATTCCAGAATGACCTCCATTTAAGCCTTTTACGGTAATAGTATATCCAACAGAGCTTTCTGGAACTTCTTCTTCATTATAACCTCTTGTAGCCGTTACATCGATTCCGCCAGCGCATCCAATATCAATTTCATCATCTTCTTCCGTATCCAGATTCAATAAAATCTGCCCTTGAAGAATTCCTCCTTTTAAATTTAAAGCACCAGTCATTCCGGTTTCTTCGTCGATTGTAAACAAAGCTTCAATTGCAGGATGCGGAATGTCTTTACTTTCTAAAATTGCCATAATTGTCGCCACTCCTAGCCCATTGTCTGCACCAAGCGTTGTACCGCGAGCGCGAACCCAGTCACCATCAACATACATATCGATTCCTTGTGTATCAAAATCAAAAACGGTATCGGCATTTTTTTGGTGAACCATATCTAAATGACCTTGCATTACAATGGCTTTGCGATTTTCCATTCCCGGAGTTGCCGGTTTTCTGATGATTACATTTCGGATTTCGTCTTCGAATGTTTCTAAACCTAAGCTGTTTCCAAAGTTTTTCATAAACTCGATTACACGCTCTTCTTTCTTTGACGGACGCGGAACGGCGTTTAAATCTGCAAATTTGTTCCAAAGTGCTTTTGGTTCCAGATTTCTTATTTCCTGACTCATTATATTTTGTTTGAAGTTTAACAATTAAGAGCTTCAAAGTTACAAAGTTTAAATGCTTTTTCCGCCACGAATTCCACGAATTAGCACAAATTATAATGGCTCTAAAATTGAATGATACAAATACTCAATTTAAATCAAAGAATTTTAAAAGTAAAGTCAAACTTTTTAAAGAGGATATTTTGAGGGATTTAACGAGGTATTAAAAACAGACATAACATATACTGTTTTCACATTCTCATCTATAAAATAAAAGATAATAAACGGGAATTTCTTAGTGGGAAGACCTCGATAATCTTTGTATCTGATTTCAAAAAAAGGATTTTTAGATAATTTATCTAAATGTTCATCAATCACTTGATAAAAATATTCGCCTAAACCACTTTGTTTAGACTCATAATAATCAATCGCATCTTGTATATCAATAAGTGCTCTCGGCTCAATAACAATATTAAAAATCATTTCTCTGATTTGAAACGTAATTGTTTTTTGGCTTCGTTCCAAGGAAGAAAATCATCTGCTTTTGAAGTTGATCTTCTTTCATCTAACAAATTTTTCATTTCTTCAGTTACAGAAAATTCATTAATTACGGTTTCATAATTGAATTTTTCTATCAACTGCATAAAGAATGACAATTCATTATCAGGAATATTTAAAGTGATTCGTGTCATTTTCCTTGTTATTGAGTAACAAATTTACAAAAAAGAAAACGAACTAGTATTTTAATTATTATTTTTAACCCAAAAGTAAAACCGTGACACGAAAATATATCCTTCCCCTATTTCTTTTAGTTCAGATTATTTTTTTTAAAATCCTGCCGTTTTTTCCTGATTTTGTAGAAGGTCTTTACAGTAATAATTTATACATCAGAATTTCGCATTTCTCACGAATACTTTTGGGCAAAATTTCATTTTCTGTCGGTGATTGTATTTACGCAGTTTTAATTTTATCTATGATAAGCTGGTTTTGGAGAATACGAAAAACATGGAGGACAGACTGGAAAGATCATCTTTTAAAAATTATAGGCAAAATTTCTGTTTTTTACTTTTTCTTTCATCTTCTTTGGGCTTTCAATTATTATCGTAAACCTCTTTTCGAAAAAATGGAAATCAAAAGAGAATATACCGATGCTGATTTATTGGCCTTTACAAAAAGACTGATTGTTAAAACGAATGAAGTTCAGTTTAAAATCACAAAAAATAAAGATGAAAAAATCAATTTTCCCTATTCTCAGGAAGAGGTTTTTAAGATGAATCTTAACGGATATGATAATTTAGCCGAAGAACATCCTTATTTTAAATATAAAACTTTAAGCGTAAAAAAATCGCTGTTTAGTGTACCGCTAACTTATATGGGATTTGGCGGTTATTTGAATCCGTTTACAAATGAGGCGCAGGTGAATGATTTATTACCGATGTATTCTTTTCCGCTTACAGCATCTCATGAAATGGCACATCAAATAGGTTTTGCGAGTGAAAACGAATGCAATTTTATAGGCGTTTTGGCAACTGTAAAAAATGATAATTTATATTATCAGTATTCAGGATATAGTTTTGCTTTGCGTTATTGCCTTGGAATCTGGAAGTTTAAAAACGAGAAAATCTTTGAGGTTTTAAAGAAACAAGTAAATCCGGGAATTTTAAAAAACTATCAGGAAAGTCAGGATTTTTGGAAACAATATGATACTTTTATTGATGAAGGTTTTCATTTTATATATGATAGTTTCTTAAAATCAAACAATCAAAAAGATGGAATGGAAAGCTATAGCAAGTTTATTGATTTGATGATTAATTATTACAAAACACGTCAGTTGTAACAGGCTGCCACGAATTGCACGAATTAGCACGAATTTTCAAAAACTTAAACTCAACTTTATCTTTACTATTTTGAGAAGTAATTCGTGAAAATTTGTGAAATTCGTGGCGAAAAAATAATTAAGTCTTGTAACAAAATAGATTTCAACACTACTAATACTTTTATGAGCGAAAATCTAGAACAGTCATTTGTTGCGCAATTGCAGGCAAATCAGAATATAATCCACAAAATTTGTAGGTTATATACTGCTGGCGAAGATGCTCATAAAGATTTGTTTCAGGAAATTACTATTCAGCTCTGGAAAGCGTATCCGAAATTTAGAGGCGACAGTAAATTTTCGACCTGGACATATCGTGTCGCTTTAAATACAGCCATTACCTTATACCGTAAAACCAAAAGAACCATATCTACCGTAGATTATGAGAGTCATCAGCATTTTGTAAAAGATGTAGATTACAACTACGAAGAGGAAGAACAGATTAAATTGATGTATAAAGCTGTTTATCAGCTTAACGACATCGAAAAAGCATTAGTTTTTATGTATTTAGAAGACAAAGATTATCAGGAAATAGCCGAAACCTTAGGAATCAGCGAAGTGAATGCGCGCGTGAAAATGAACAGAATTAAAGGGAAACTTAAAAAAATACTAAATCCTTAAAAATTATTATGAAAGAACTGGATTTACTAAAAAAAGACTGGCAGAAGAACTCTGATTCTTTTGAACAAATTTCTGAAAAAGAAATCTATAAAATGATTCACAAAAAGTCATCTTCAATTGTGAAATGGATTTTGATTATCAGTATTTTGGAGATTTCGTTTTGGACTTTTTCAAACTTATTTATCAATACTGATGATGTTTTAAGAAAAATAAATCATCCGGAAATTGTGGTTACGCTTGAATACTTAACTTATTTGAATTATTTAGTTGGATTAGTTTTCGTGTTTATTTTTTACAAAAACTACACTACAATTTCTACAACTGTTGCCACAAAATCATTAATGAGTGCCATTTTAAGAACCAGAAAAACGGTTCAGTATTATGTTTGGTACAACTTGGGAATGATTGTAATTACATCCATATTAAGTTTCTTTATCGCTTTTGTTTACAATCCTGATATGGCTTTTTTAAGAGAAAAACTTGCCATAGACGGAAAAGCAATGTTTGCTACAATTGGAATATTAACCTTAGTAATATTAGGTTTCTTTGGATTGTTCTGGTGCTTCTACAGATTGCTATACGGAACTTTACTACGCAGATTGTATGTGAACTATAAGGAGTTGAAGAAAATTGATTTCTAAGATACTGAGGTTCTAAGTTGCTAAGATTCTAAGGTCTCTCCTTTAACTTGAAACCTGAAACTTGAAACAAAAAAAACAATCTAAACTCTAAAATCAGAAATCTAAAATTCCTAATACTCCCACTGTCTGAATTTATTTAGTTCTTCCTGTGCTTTGATTTCTTCGGCTGGAATTACTTTTAAGAAAGATGGATGCTGTTCGATAGCGTATTCTACTTTTTCTACGATTTCTTCGATTGTGTCGTTTTCATAATCAATTTCAAGAGGTTCTTTGATAATGAAAGACTGAAGGATATTTTTCTTTTTCATACGAAGTCCTTTTTTATCAAAAGAACGACGGAAACCATCAATAACAATAGGAATTACGATAGGTTTATGCTGTTTGATTATATGTGCTGTTCCTTTACGAACGGGTTTAAAAGATTTTGTTGTTCCCTGCGGAAAAGTAATAACCCAGCCGTCTTCAAGGGCAATACGGATATTTTCGGTATCGTTTGGATTTACGTCACGTTTTTCGGTTACGTCAACGCCTTTTGCACGCCAAGTTCTTTCTACGGTAATTGCGCCAACATAAGCTAAAATTCTTGGCAGTAATCCGGCCTGCATCGTTTCTTTTGCAGCCACGTAGTAAATATTCATTTTTGGCTGCCACAAATAACCAATGTTCTTAATGGTATCTTGACGTCCGCTTAAACTTGCGTTAAACACATGAAACATTGCCACAACATCGGCAAAATAAGTTTGGTGATTGGATATAAATAAAACGTTTCTGTCTGGAAGTGTTTTAATAATTTCAGATCCTTCAATCTGTAATTCATTAAAACCTCTATATCTTCTATGAGTCATGGCTCCCAAAATACGGATTAACCATTTCTTGATGAATAATATATGCCCAAAAGGATTTCGTTTAAACAATCCCATAACGTCTTTTTGTGTTTTTTAGGTTAAGTCGCAAACATACAAAAATTATTCTTTTAGCAATACTAATATACAATTTACGAAATAAATCTGTATCTCAATGATTATCAAAATGTTAAATTAACGTTATTGTGATTTTTCTGAGAAAGTAAATTTTAGTACATCTCTCAATTCACTTAAAATCATTGCGGTTGCTCCCCAAACAATATGATTTTGGATATTAAACGCCGGAACCAAAATATCATTTCCGTAAGAAGTTGATAATTTGCTTTCGATTATAATTTCATCGTCTAAAAAAACAGATAACGGCAGTTCGAGAACATCAGCTACTTCTCGGGCATCTGGATAAAATACAAGTTCTTCTTTGGCAATTCCCAGATATGGATGCACCAAAAAGTTACTTGGCGGAATATACATAGGTGTAAAATGCTTTATAATTTCAATTTTCTCGGGATTGACACCAATTTCTTCACTGGTTTCTCGTAAGGCTGTTTCCTTATAATCGTGATCTGTAAGTTCATATTTTCCGCCTGGAAATGCGATTTGCGATGAATGAACACCATTGTATGCATTTCTAACAATTAAAATTAAATGTGTTTTTCCGTTTTTGGGATAAAACAACATCATAACTGCAGCAATTCTTGGATTTTTTGCGTCAATATCTAAATTTTTCAACGCCTGAATGCGCTCTAGAGGCGCCATTTTTGCGTGTGATGATTCTGCCGGAAGTTCAACTGGAATTAAATTAGGAACATATTGCAAAAAATCTTGAAAATCCATATTCAAAGTTTATTTTTGTACTTTCAAATTAAAATATAAATATACTCTAGAAAATGCGGTTCTACAAGTTTTCTAAAACAAAGCCATAAAAATGTACAGCAGAGAAGAATCACAAAGAATAAAAAGGGAATTTTGGGTTGCTTTTGCAGAAAAGTATCCAAGAAAATGGGTTCTTTATGATACCAAAATAAAAGATTTCTCTTTTAAATTTTATGTAGACAATAAAAAAGCGCAGGTTTTAATTGATATTGAACATCGCAGCGACGAAAAACGAAATGCGTATTTTGAAAAGATTGAAGCTTTAAAAAACATCCTTGAAGAGGAATTTATTAAAGACTTGGTTTTCGAAAAAAACTACACTTTAGAAAGTGGTAAAACGATTAGCAGAATTTGGGTTGAAAAACCTGGAGTAGGTTTTAGCAATCGCAATAACTGGGATGCTATTTTTGATTTCTTCAACGAAAACATGCATGCTCTGGAAATGTTTTATCTGGAATATGATGAGTTTATTAAGGATATTGAAGTTTAGAGGAAAGTTGCTAAGGTTCTGAGATACTAAGTTTTTTTATATAGCGAACCCGGCAGATTTTAAAATCTGCCGGGTTTGCTATATAGTACATTACTTAAAAATTTATACCGTAAAAATATTATATACGATAATATGATCGTCGTAGTTGATATAAAGCTGTTTGCGGTTATCTTGCTTTTTACGTGTAATAATAGAAAGTTTGCATTCTCGTCCGTCATTATCTTTGCACATAAAAGAATATACAATATCGGTATCGTTTTCCTCCCTTTCGATGTAATCCAGAATGCTAAAAAGCTGTATTTCCTGAGAATAAACTACAATCCTGTGTTTATCAGTATCTAAAACTACAGAGAGATTAACCAAATCAAGATCAGACCACTGTCCCCACTTTCCTTTTTCATTTTTTTCTAAAACACTAAATCCCGACGTTTTAAAATGATACGATTGACTCTGAACTTGTTGTAATCCAAAAGCCAGAAACAATGCTATTATATAAGTGCGAATAGAATTCATAAAATATTTCTTGCAGGTAATTAAAACTCAAATGTAGCTTTTTCTTCGCGAGCAGCTTTAAAATCGGCCATCATTTGTTGAACAATTTGTTCTACAGGCAAAATTTCATGAATCAGTCCGGCAATTTGTCCTATTTCAAGTTCTCCTTCTTCAAGATCTCCTTCAAACATTCCTTTTTTGGCTCTTGCTCTTCCTAAAAGTTCTACTAATTCTTCTTTAGAAGGACATTTTTCATACAAAGCCTGAACATCATTATAAAATTTATTTTTTACCAATCGAACTGGAGCTAATTCTTTCAAAGTCAATTGAGTACCTCCCTCTTTTATATTAACTATCGTTTCTTTAAAATTATTGTGGGCAGAAGATTCTATTGATGCCGCAAAACGACTTCCCACCTGTACTCCATCAGCACCTAAAATCATAACAGCCAGCATTCCTCTTCCGGTTGCGATTCCGCCTGCAGCAATAATAGGGATTTGTATTTTTTCTTTAACCATTGGTATCAACGTTAAAGTCGTAGTTTCGTCACGTCCGTTGTGTCCGCCTGCTTCAAAGCCTTCGGCAACAATGGCATCTACGCCTGCTTCTTGAGCTTTTAATGCAAAAACACTGCTGCTTACAACGTGTACAACCGTTATTCCTTTTTCTTTTAAAAATGAAGTCCAGGTTTTAGGGTTTCCTGCCGATGTAAAAACGATTTTCACGCCTTCTTCAACCACGATATTCATGATCTCTTCAATATTGGGATACAACATCGGGATATTAACTCCAAACGGTTTATCAGTCGCCTTTTTGCATTTCTGAATATGTTCTCTTAAAACCTCAGGATACATTGAACCTGCTCCAATTAAACCTAAACCTCCGGCATTACTTACTGCCGATGCTAATTTATAACCACTGTTCCAAATCATTCCTCCTTGAATAATTGGGTATTTTATATTGAAAAGCTGTGTAATTCTGTTCATTAAAACTATTATTGTTTTATTATTTTTCCTGTTTTTTGTAAACCTCCAGATTTAAAAGTATAAAAATACAGTCCGCTGGTTAAGCTTTCTACAGAAAGAACCGGATTTTGATTTGTTATTTGTTTTTCAATCAGCTTTTGTCCCAAAATGGAATAAATAGACACAGAAGCCGTTTCATCTGCAAACAAAAAAGAAATATTAGATTTTGTCGGATTTGGATAAACTGAAAAATTCGATGAAGACTGAAAAACATCTACACTTAAAGTCGATCCAAAATTAGGAATTCCATAACCATAATTATTATCCGGAGTTGTATATCGATCTGCAGATTCAATAATCATCTGTCTAATTTCCTGATTTGTTTTTGATGGAAATGCCTGCCAAAGACAAGCAACCATTCCTGCCATAATAGGACATGAAAAAGAAGTTCCGTTTGCCGTACCAATCCCTCCAGTCGTGTTTGCAACAACAGCTGCAACACCTTGCGCCATTACATCTGGTTTTATACGATTGTCAAAACTTGGCCCGATAGAACTAGAAGCAGCTTTAACTTTTATAGCATTTACAGAACCAATTGTAAGAACAGAAATACCGTCTCCAGGCGATCCAACATGATTTTCAACTTGGTTTCCTTCATTTCCGGCAGATGCCAAAACGATAATTCCTTTACTAAAAGCAATTTCGGCGCCTTTTGTTATAAAGTTTGTCGTGCCATTCATATCGCTATAAGTGTGGCCGTAATTGGCATTATCAAAACCAAAATACCCTAATGAAGTGGTAATAATATCAACTCCGTAAGCATCAGCTTGTTCTGCGGCTTCAACCCAATACGATTCTTCAACCGGATTTTCAGAAGCATCATTTTCTGTTATAAATAAATAATAAGAGGCATCTGGAGCTGTTCCTACTAAAGAATTTTCTTTGTAACCGCCCATTGTCGATAATACTAAAGTTCCGTGATCGTCGCCGGTATAAAAATTCGTGCTTCTGTTGACATAATCATAACCTCCTAAAATCAAATTATTATCTCGTAATCGTTTAAAAGGTTCAGCTGTGTTTACACCAGGATATCCGGCATCCAGAACAGCAATTATTTTTCCGGAACCTGTATAATTTTGCTGATGCAAAACCTGACCGTTAAGCATTTGGATTTGATTTGCAGAATTTCCGTATGCATAATCAATTGTTGTTTCCAGCTTATTTTTTACTGCAGCAATATTATTTTGAGAAACTTTTTTTGAAGTTACATTTAATGTCTTATTGGCAAAAACTACTTTATCAACATACGAAAGCAGCTTTAAAGCCGTAATATTAGTTTGAGTTCCTCTAACATGAAGTGCATTTAACCATTTTGACTGTGCCAAAACTGTTATTCCTGTACTCGCTTTTATCTGATCTACGTAAGTAATTTCCAGAGGTGCATCTGTAATATTTAAAGCAATATTTTGTGCTGTACGGCGATCTAATGATCTCTGCGAAAGAGTCAACGATGGATTATTGAAAAAATCCTGTGAATTTGGTTTTCCGTTAAAATATACCCAGGCATCTTCTTCCTGAGAAAACATTAAAGTCGAAAACAATAGTAAAAGAAAAGTAAAGTTCTGTTTCATATATACTCTTTTAAAAGGAAATCCTTCGTAAAAAAGTATAAAGCTAAGAAATTACTCCCGAACCAACTAATTCATTCTCTAAATACCAGGCAACAAACTGACCTTCTGTTATGGCAGATTGTGGTTCTTCAAAAGAAACATACATTCCGTTTTCAAATTGATGAAGTGTCGCTTTTTGCAATGGCTGACGGTAACGAATTCTCGCCATAACTTCCATTGTTTCACCTGTTTTTAACTTCATATCTTCGCGAACCCAGTGTACTTCAGATTCTCCAACAAACAAAGCTTTTTTAAACAATCCAGGGTGATTGCTGGTTAAACCGGTATAAATTGTATTGGTTTCAACATCTGTAGCGATTACAAATAACGGATCTGTAGTTCCACCCACGTTCAATCCTTTTCTTTGACCAACAGTAAAATAATGTGCACCTTGGTGTTTACCCATAATTTTTCCCATTGTTGGAAGATAATCCAATTTTTGAGCTTCAATTTTTAGATTTTCTTCTAAAGATAATTCAGCTGGTTTTTCAAAGTTGTAGATTGGATCGTTTTTATCAATCTGAACAATTGTACCTTCTTTTGGCTGCAATTTTTGCTGTAAAAATTCAGGTAAACGAACTTTTCCAATAAAACAAAGTCCTTGCGAATCTTTCTTTTCTGCAGTTACCAATTCCATTTCAGCCGCAATTTCGCGAACTTCAGGTTTTGTCAGCGCACCAATTGGAAACAATGCTTTAGACAATTGATCCTGAGATAACTGACATAAAAAATAAGATTGATCTTTGTTCACATCATTTCCGGCAATCAATTGATAAACCGTTTTTCCGTCAACCTCAATTTCGCTTTTTTGGCAGTAATGTCCGGTTGCAACATAATCGGCACCAAGACTTAGTGCGATTTTCATAAAAACATCAAATTTGATTTCACGGTTACAAAGCACGTCAGGATTTGGAGTTCGTCCTTTTTCGTATTCGTTGAACATATAATCAACGATTTTTTCTTTGTATTCTTCGCTTAAATCAACAGTTTGAAACGGTATTCCAAGTTTTTCAGCCACTAATAAAGCATCGTTACTATCTTCTAACCAAGGACATTCGTTAGAAATAGTAACCGAGTCATCATGCCAATTTTTCATAAAAAGCCCAATAACTTCGTATCCTTGCTGCTGCAATAAATAAGCGGCAACACTAGAATCTACTCCACCAGAAAGACCAACAACTACACGTTTCATTTTAAAATCTTTAATTTTACAAGGGTGCAAAGATACGCCATATTTTATATAATCTAACTCGTTTCAATTAGTTTATATAATCCCATGGTAGATAAAACTTATGGTTTAAATACTTACTTTTAATATTCAATACAATTGTCATGAAAAAACACATTTACGGCTTAGTTTTCTTTTTCATTTTCATGTCTTTGAGTGCACAAAGATATTCTTCATCATTAGCTGATTATGAAGCGTATAAAGCATTTAGAGGAAAACCTTTATCTGATAAATTCTCCAATATCGAATCGGTAAAAGTGGTTTATGATTTACGAAAACAAAAAATGTATTATTTCAACAGTACATTGATTCCGCTGCATTATGATTTTGTAACGAATTATCTGCATTACAATTATGATCTCCAAATTTTCAACAATGAAAATTACAGCAACACTTTAAAAGACAGGGATTTTTTATTGGGAAATCTCAATCATATCAAAGGAACTGATAAATGGATTTTTGAACTCGCCGCTTCAGATCATATGCCAATTGAACAAATCGAACGTTTTTTCTATTTGGTTAAAAAATCAACTTTTATTGGAGAAAATCTAAAATTCTATTTGAATAATCCTGAGCAGATGGAATGGTTTCGTTTAGAAAAATTTAAAATTCCGTGTGTAAAATCAGATTATATTTTTAATGAAATAAAATATCAGGAAGTCGTTTCAGGAAATAACATTGGCATTTTAAAACAATACAAAATCAAAGAGCTGGATAAAGTAAAACCAAATCCTGACGAAATTATAGTTTTAGATGGAACACCGGATATTTTACCAAATGTAAGAGGAATTATTGTCAACGAACTGCAAACACCATTGAGCCATTTGGTCCTTTTAGGTAAAAACAGAAAAATTCCAATTATGGCTTATACATTGGCTTTAAAAGATGAAAACATCAAAAGATTACTTTCCAAAAAAGTAGAACTAAAAATTCAGGTTGATACTTTTTTTATAAAAGAGACTGATAAAAAAATTGTCATCAAAACGAATTCTAAAAAGAAAAAATTAATCATTGATAATAGCATTACTGATTTAGTTGATTTGTCTAAAATTCCTAAAAAAGGAGTTAATTACATTGGTTCAAAAGCACAAAACATGTCGTATTTAATTGCAATTTCAAAAGAAATTCCATTTAAAGTTCCTGAAAATGCTCATGCCATTCCGTTTTATTTTTATACCAAACACATTCAGAAAGAATCGATTTCTTCCTTAATACAAGAACTTTTGAATTCTACAAAGAAAGATTCAACGGTTTGGGTGGATCAGCAATTGAAAAAGATTCGTGATGCCATTAAAAAAGAACCGATTGATCCTGAATTAATTTCAAAATTGAATGTGACTTTTAAAGATGCTAAATTTAAAAACTTCAGATTCCGTTCCTCAACAAATGCCGAAGATTTAGACGATTTTAACGGCGCCGGATTATATGATTCTAAAACCGGAATTCTTGGAGACAGCATTAAAACTTTCGAAAAAGCGATTAAACAGGTTTGGGCAAGTGTATGGAATGAAGCTTCATACAACGAAAGAGAACTTTTTGGAATCGACCAGCAAAATATTGCAATGGGCGTTTTAGTCCATCGTTCGTTTCCTGATGAATTAGCAAATGGTGTTGTGATTACGAAAAACATTTTCAGAGGAGATTTTCCCGGAATTACAGTAAATGTTCAAAAAGGAGAAAACTCGGTTGTAAAACCAGAAAAAAGAGAAATCTGCGAGCAGTTTGTAGCGTATCATTTAAACTCCGGAACCGACGATGATGATTTTGATGTGGATTATACTTCAAATTCAAATCTCAATAATAACGAGCCTTTGTTAAGCCGAAAAGAAATGAGCCGACTTTTTCTTGTGAGCAGTAAAATTGAAGAAAAAATGTACCGTTATTGGCGAAAAAACCTCTTTCATCCTGTAGATATAGAATTTAAAATCGTTGGCGAAAATCGGGATTTATATATTAAACAGGTTCGGCCTTTTAATAATTAATAGAAAACTAAAAGATCAATTTCGTTGGTTACTGTATTCACTAAAACGATCTTGAAATCAAAATCCTGAATATTGATTTTTTCCTGAACTGCTTTGCGGATAGTTCCATTTTCTAAAGAAAAATCACCTGCAAATGCAATTTTTACATCAACAGTATTCAGATATTTTGAAGCTTTTCTATTTACGATAATAGACGCCACAACATAAAAACCAATAATGATAATTTGAAAAAACAAGAGTATTTCTATTTTCTCAAAAGGATACATAATGTCCAAAATAGAAAGCGTAATCGTAGCAAAAAGAAAGATGATTGCGTTTACAGTAAACGATTGTGTCCTAAATCTTAAAATGGAAAAAATAGCAAACAAACCAAAACCAATCCCGACTCCTATTTCAATTTTGGTGAATAAATAGCAAAGCGAAAAAGTACACAAACCCACAATAACCATCAACGGATTTATAGTTTCGTTATCTTTTCTATTGGAGAAAAAGTACAAAACCAAAATCGAAAAAAACAATAAAAAGAATCTTCCAGCAAGTTCGTTTAAATCCATTGAATCAAAATATTAGCTCAATCAAATTTAAACATTTGAACAAAAAAACAGCCACGAATTCACGAATTTATTTTGAATAAAAAAGGTTTGCCACGAATTACACAAATTTCCACGAATTTTCATTTAACTAAAGAAAGCAAAAAATTAATTCGTGAAAATTCGTGTAATTCGTGGCAAAAAAATGCCCGCACAAGAGGGCACTAATATTATTCGTTTTTAGGTTTTGAATTGGCTTTGTAAGCACTTTTTGGATCGCTCATATTAACTTCTTTAGTCAATTTACCTTTCGTGTAAAACTGCCACATTCCGGCTTTTTTTCCTTTTACAAATTTTCCTTTAGAAGCTACAACTCCATCTGAATCATAAAAAACAGCATCGCCTTCATATTCATTATTTTTAAATACAGACTGTTCCTGAATGGTTCCGTTTTGCCCTATTTTTTTATAATTTCCTTCTTTTAAACCGTTCACATAAGTCATTTCCTCAGCAACTTGGTTATTCGGATAATAAACCGTTCTTAAACCGTGTAGTTTACCTTTTTTATAAGTTTCAGAAGTCATCAAAATCTTAGAAGCTTTGTGATAATATTTCCATTCGCCTTCCCTATCCTTACCAATTTCTTTTCCTTCGCTTACTATATTTTTATTCTGATCATAAAAAATAGTATATGAGCTTCCATCATTAGCCGTAAAATCGCGTGTTGCAATTACGTCGCCTTTTTTAGTATCATCAAAAAACTTAAAAATTCCGGTTTCTTTTCCATGGCTGAAAGTTCCTACATATCGCGGACGTTTTGATTCGTAAACACCTTTCCAAACACCATCTTTCTTTCCGTTAGCATCTAATTTATTAAACTCAGTCTGGGCATTTACAAAGAAAACATTTAGCAATAGCAGCCCAATTATTATTTTTTTAGAAATCATCTTGTATTCAATTTTTAACTTAAACGAAAATTAGTTTCATAAAGTATGTTTATTCATTCTCAAAGTTAAAATTTTCATTCTTATTTGAAAAGGGAACACACTCATTAAAATAAAAAATCCCGATTAGATCGGGATTTTTAAAATTTATTTCTTTTTATTTTGAGTCTTTTTTGCGGCCTCTTGCTGCTCCATTACATCTTGAAGACGCTGTTGAAACTTGCTTGGCTTTTTAGGCTCTTTTAATTTGTTTTCCTGAATTTGAGCGTGAATTTTCTCGCTGTCTACGATGTAATTTTTAATTACAAACATAATTCCAATAGTAATTAAGTTCGAGATAAAGTTGTACAAACTTAAACCTGCACCATAACTATTAAAGAAAATTAACATCATTAATGGCGAAACATAAATCATGATTTTCATCATTTTTGCCATATCCGGCATACCTTCTTGCTGAGGCGCAGCCATTTGCTGATCTCCAGAAGTCATTTTCATATAGAAGAAAATTGCAATTGCTGCCAAAATTGGGAACAAACTGATATGATCTCCATACAAAGGAATATGGAAAGGTAATTTTACAACCGAGTCAAAAGATGATAAATCGTCTGCCCAAAGGAAGCTTTTTTGTCTTAACTCAAAAGCTGATGGGAAGAATTGAAACGATGCATACATAAACGGAAGCTGAATCAATGCCGGAATACATCCTGCCATTGGGTTTACTCCTGCTTTGTTGTACAGTTTCATTGTTTCCTGTTGTTTCTTCATTGGGTCTTTTTTGTATTTTTCACCCAACTCATTAATATCCGGACGTAAAACTTTCATTTTAGCCTGTGATAAAAACGACTTATATGTAATTGGCGACATAGCCAATTTGATAATAATAGTAAAAATGATAATCGCAATTCCGTAAGCAATATAAGAGCTTAAGAATCCAAATAATGGTACGAAAATCCATTTATTGATCCATCCAAAAATTCCCCATCCTAACGGAATAATTTTTTGGAATTCTTTATCATAAGATTTCAATACTTTATAATCAGCCGGACCAAAGTATAAGTTCATCTTATAATCAATTTCTCCGTTAGAGAAAGCCAATGGAACTGTTGCTTTAAACTGTTTTGTAAAAAGAGTATCCACTTTTTCGTCCTTAACTAAATTCTCAGAAACTAAATCAGCTTTCTCAAAAGCAGTATTTGTTTGAAGAATTGTAGCAAAAAAGTGTTGTTTAAATGCAATATAATCTACTTTTTCAGGTGTTTCTTCTTTGTGATCTCCCTGACCTACATAACTTTCTTTTCCATCTGCATAGTTATAGTAAATTTCAGCATAACGATTCTCGTAAGAAACACTTTTTTCATTTCTGTATGTTTTTAAATCCCAAGCCAAGTTTAATGGTTTAGAAGAATTTAAAACTCTGTTCAATCCTTGAGAACGAACATCAAAACCAATTAAATAATCGTTTGGTTTTAATACATATTTATATTCTAAAAATTCATTAGCTCCAGCTTTTAAACGCATTGTTAAAATTTGGTCTGCACCATTTTTTGTCAATGTTGGTTCAAAAAACAAATCTTTAGAGTTTAAAGTTCTGTTATCTGTAGTTTGTAATTGAATATTTAAATTAGAATTGTTATCCTTAATTAATTCAACTAATTGTCCTGAACCTTTTTTAAATTTTTCGAATTCTTTTAGCGTTGCTTCAACTATATAACCACCTTTATTAGCGATTTTAAGTTTAATCTTTTCGTTTTCGATAGTTGTAAAAGAGTCTTTTGCAGAAGGAAGCGTAGCAGAATATGCAAATCCGCCTAAAGTTTTTTGCAATTGTGCTAACTGAACTGTATCGCCTGGTGTAGCCGCAGCAACTGGTGCAGCAATAGTTTTAGCTTTATCGGCTTTTGCCTGAGCTTCTTGTTTAGCTACTAATTCTTTCTTGGCTTTTTCAGCAGCAATTTCTTTATCAGAAGGCTGATTTTGGTACATAATCCAAATCAGGATTCCGAATATCAATACAAAACCAATGATTGAATTAAGGTCAAATTTTTTTTCTTCCATTATTTATTTAAAAAAGTTATCCGTCAGAAGTTATTAGTTATGATTATAGCTTAAAAGTTACAACCTCTTAGAATATTAATTATTATTTTTTATGCGCATTTACCGCAGCAGCTACAAAATTCACAAAAATTGGATGTGGATTTGCTACTGTACTTTTGTATTCAGGGTGGTATTGTACACCAATAAAGAACGGGTGGTTTTCAAGTTCTACAATCTCTACTAATCCAGTATCAGGATTAACTCCAGAAGCTTTTAAACCCGCTTTTTGCAATTCGTCTGCGTATTTATTATTGTACTCATAACGGTGGCGGTGACGCTCTGAAATGGTTGTTTCACCATAAATTCTGTGTGCCAGCGTATTTGGTTTAATATTACATTTCCAAGCTCCCAAACGCATTGTTCCACCTTTATCTGTAACATTTTTTTGCTCTTCCATTAAACTCACAACCGGATGAGGCGTTTTTTCGTTCATCTCAGTAGAATTGGCTTCAGTGTAACCTAAAATATTTCTTGAATATTCGATAACAGACATCTGCATTCCTAAACAAATTCCAAAAAACGGAATGTTATTTTCACGTGCATAACGAACTGCTTCAATTTTTCCTTCAATACCTCTTTCACCAAATCCCGGAGCAACTAAAACTCCGTCAAGAACACTTAATTTCTCTGCAACATTATCAATATTGATGTGTTCTGAGTGAATAGAAATTACATTTACTTTAGTTTCATTTGCAGCACCTGCATGAATAAATGCCTCTAAAATAGATTTGTAACAATCCTGCATTTCTACATATTTTCCAATCAAACCAATATTTACGGTTTGTTTCGGATTTTTTAATCTGCGTAAAAAAGTATTCCATGTTTTTAAATCCGGAGATGCTTTTTTAGGTAAATCTAATTTTTTCAAAGCCACAACATCTAATCCTTCTTCAAGCATTAAATTTGGAACTTCGTATATCGTTGAAGCGTCGATTGACTGAATAACTGCTTCTTTTTTAACGTTACAAAACAAAGCCAGTTTTTGACGTAATTCCTGAGACAATTCGTGCTCCGTTCTACAAACCAAAATATCAGCTTTGATTCCGCTTTCCATCAAAGTTTTTACAGAGTGCTGTGTAGGTTTTGTTTTCAACTCACCCGCAGCAGCCAAATAAGGAACTAATGTTAAATGAATAACGATTCCGTTATTTTCTCCTAATTCCCAAACTAACTGACGAACAGACTCAATGTAAGGTAATGATTCAATATCACCCACTGTTCCACCAATTTCAGTAATTACAATATCATAATCGCCAGATTTACCCAGCAATTGCATTCTGTCTTTAATTTCGTTTGTAATATGAGGAACAACCTGAACTGTTTTTCCTAAAAATTCCCCTCTTCTTTCTTTTTCAATAACCGAAAGATAAACTCTTCCTGTTGTAACGTTATTTGCCTGAGAAGTAGGAACGTTCAAAAAACGCTCATAATGACCTAAATCTAAATCTGTTTCGGCACCATCATCTGTTACATAACATTCTCCGTGCTCATAAGGGTTCAATGTTCCCGGATCCACATTAATATACGGATCAAATTTTTGAATAGTTGTACGGTATCCTCTTCCTTGTAACAATTTTGCTAAAGATGCTGCAATGATCCCTTTTCCTAATGAAGAAGTCACACCGCCTGTAACAAAAATATATTTTGTTTGATTCATTCTGTTGTTGTTTGTAAGTAGTTGTGTAAAAAACTTGGCAAAAGTACAAATTTAATTAGATAATTTATCAATTCCAGAATGAGATAATTTGCAAATTTTTAAACAGATTGACTACTTGGTTTTGTAATCGATAATTTTAAGCTTTTATTAGCATTATTTTTAAGAAATATCTTTAAAATGGGTTCGATACTGTTACTCAATAATGTCAAAAATCAATTATTTTAAGTCTTTCACCTGAGCAGTATCTTTAATTATTTTTTCAGATTTGATTACAGAATCACGATGGCGTTTTATATCTGCTCTAATAGCTTCTACTTGACTTTTAGACACTTTATCTTTCACATAGTCAGATTTAACAGCAAAAAAGACAGAAAAATATACTATTAAAGGAATAAAAATCAATCCTGTTCCTAACCCAAGCCCTATCTTGGCAAGTCCGGTCGAAACGTTTGCTTTTTTTGCTTTTGATAAACCAATTGCTCCCAAAATTATTGCGAGAACAGCCAATACTATATAAGCTATTTTAAAAGCTAAATGTGGTACAAAAACAAAAATAAGTGCCAATACAGCCAGTATTATCGCATATCTGCCCTGGCTTTCTCCCGGTTTTGATTGTTGGGAATTGTTTTCCATTACTAGGTTTTTAATATTTACTGTAAAAATATAAAAACACTAAAAAGAAGTTAATATACTGAGACAAAGTTACTAACAATTAAAACAGTCTTTTTTTAATTACTGTCCTTTGGGATATTGCTTTTTAATATTCCGAATCAACTCTTCCAGCCCATTTAATTTCAACTCATAAATAAGCTGTAACTGCTGTCCTAATTCTCCTTTTGGAAAACCTTTATTATGATACCAAACGACATAATATTCAGGTAAATCAATTAAAAAACGACCTTCGTATTTCCCGAAAGGCATTTTGGTATGTGCTAATTTTATGAGAAGTTTTTTGTCTTGTTCCATTTTTTAAAGAAAAAAGAAGCAAGAGAAAAGAAAATATAGACTCATTCTTTCTTCTTGCTTCTAATTGCTTACAAAGCTATTATTATTTTTCTTTTTGCCACAGATTAAACGGATTAAAATGATTTTTTTTTCGCCACGAATTACTCGAATTATCACGAATTTAATTTGTGGAAATTTGTGTGATTGCTTCGCCTGTTCGCTATCGCTCGAGTAATGGCAAAAAACCTTAGAATCTTAGCATCTCAGAACCTTAGCATCTTAATAATGCCATCTCACAAAAGCTTCCATCGCTGCGTAAGTTGATAAACCTAATTGTTGATATAACGCAGCTGTTTCCGCATTTCTGTCTTCGGCTCTCTGCCAAAATTCTCTGGCATCTGTTCCTTGAAAAACAACTCCATCTTTTTGTGATTGGTGTTTGAAGATACCGTGGCGTTTTGCCAAAACCTGATCCGGGCTCATCGGTACTGCCATTTCAACTTCGTCAATTCCCCATTCCTGCCAAGCTCCTCTATATAACCAAAGCCAGCAGTCGTTCATGAATGGTTTTGGTTTTAAAGCTTTTACAGCTTCAAAAATTGCATCCAGACAAACTTTGTGTGTTCCGTGTGGATCTGCTAAATCTCCTGCAGCATATATTTGGTGTGGTTTGATTTTTTCAATTAAATCCATTGTCAATTGAATATCTTCGGGTCCAATTGGTTTCTTTTCGATTGTTCCAGTTTCGTAAAAAGGAAGTTCCATAAAATGAATCTGATCATCGGTTAATCCAACAAAATGACTTGTCGCTCTCGCCTCTCCTTTTCTGATCAAGCCTTTGATATATCTTACTTCGGGAATATCAATTTCACTGTTCTTTTTATTTTCTAAAAATGTCTGTGCTTTTTTGTAAATATTATCAGCTTCTTCGCTTTTTATGTTGAATTTCTCATTGTAATCAATCACGAATCTTGCAAAACGTAATGCTTCATCATCCGCAACAGCGATATTTCCTGAAGTCTGGTAAGCAACATGTACCTCATGTCCCTGCTCCTGCAGACGCATGAATGTTCCTCCCATACTAATGATATCATCATCAGGATGCGGACTGAAAATCAAGACACGTTTTTTAGCAGGTTCTGCTCTTTCAGGACGGTTGGTGTCTTCTGCATTTGGTTTTCCACCCGGCCAGCCCGTGATTGTATTTTGAAGTTTATTGAATATTTTAATGTTGATGTCGTATGCCGGACCTGAATCTGCCAATAAATCGCTCATTCCGTTTTCGATATAATCGGCGTCGGTAAGCATTAAAATTGGTTTTTTAAGATCTA